>QHOR01000206.1 GCA_003219395.1 Verrucomicrobiota bacterium
AGGAACCAGTCGAGCGCGCGCCCGTAGCCAGCGATAACGCGTTTGATGAAGTTGTTAGTATGGCGTTCCATCCAGGCGCGTTTGTGGCCGGCTTTGCGTTCGCCCAAAATGCGCGCACACATCAGCGGCGTAAGCGTCAGTGACACCAGACCCGAGGCAAGAATGGCCACGATGATGGTAATGGAGAACTCGCGGAAGATGCGGCCGAGAAGTCCCGGGATGAAGACCAGCGGAATGAAAACGGCCGCCAGCGAAAGGGTCATCGAAAGAATGGTGAAAGAGATTTCGCCGGCGCTGTTGAACGTCGCTTTGAGGATCGACTCACCATGTTCGGCCCGCCGGACCACGTTTTCCAAAAATACGATGGCATCGTCGACCAAGAAACCGATGGCCAACGTTAGGGCCATTAACGTAAGATTGTTGATGGAGAAATTGAGCATGTACATCACGGCCACTGTAAGCAGCAGTGACATGGGCAATGCCACAGCGGGAATCAGTGTGTCCGTGGCGCGGCCCAGGAAAACGTAGATGACCAGCACCACCAGCAGGAATGCGATGATGAGGGTCCATTTTACTTCGTCAGCAGAATTGACGATGGTTTGTGAGCGGTCGAACACAGGCGTGAACTTGATCGATCCGGGCAAACTGGCGCGCAATTCCGGGAAGAGTGCTTTCACAGATCTGGCAACTTCCACGGCATTTGCGCCCGCCTGCCGGGAAACGGCGAGCACAACAACCGATCCGGGCGGCTTAAAGCCGCGCATCCAGAAAAACCGCGAGATGCGTTCGTCCTGCACGCTCTGCCGCACATCAGCGACGTCGCGCAGGTAAACCGGCAAACCGTTTGGGTTGCGCGCCACGATCAAATCGCGATAGCCGTCGGCCTTGTCGATCTGTCCGTTGGGCTGAAGAACAAAGGTACGATGCGTGCCGTCGAATTGCCCCGCGCCGGAATAGACTGTGCCCGATTTAATCCCGCTGGCCAAATCATCCATTGTCAAGCCGCGCACAGCGAGCGCAGAGGGGTCGGCCTTGACTCGGATCGCGCCTTGGACGCCATAAATGTTTACCTGTGAGACGCCCGGCAGGATGTTAATACGCTGTGCGACAGCGGTAGAGGCGTACTTATATAGGTCCCAATCCGTCAGTGTGTCTGACATCAGGCCTAACAAGTAAACGGCCTGGTCGTTCGGGTTCGTTTTTTTGAACGTCGGCGGACTCGGTAAATCTAGCGGCAACTTTCCCGTGGCGCTCTGAATGGCGGCCTGCACGTCTGTAGCAGCGTCAACGATGCTTTTGCTCAGAACAAACTGCAAAGTGAACGATGTATTTCCCTGCGTGCTTGTGCTCGTGATGATGTCGAGCCCAGGGATTTGCAAAAATTGTTTCTCCAATGGCGTGGCGATGTTGTTAGCCATCGTGGTGGGATCCGCGCCCGGGTACGAGCAGCTGACTTGAATCACTGGGTAGTCGACCGCAGGCAAATCGTTGACGGCGAGCTTCCCATAAGTAGCCAGTCCGGCAACAATCACGGACAAGGTCAGCAGCACAGTCATCACTGGCCGGCGAATAAACGGGCCGGAAAGTCCCGAGCCTTCTACTGGAACTAACTTTGCAGTCGGGTCGGGCAAGTCCTCGGCAGACGACTTTGATTTAAATCGGTCCTTATCTCTCGTTTCGCGCTCGCCGTCGTGTTGTTCGGCGTCGTTCATGTCACATTGAGCCCTTTGAAGCAGCCGACTCTTGAGAGTTTCCGGGGCTTGCGGTCACATGTGGTTGGGGCGCCACCTTGGCTCCAGGTGCAAGCGCAAGCTGGCCGGTAACCACGACAGTCTCCCCTGGTTTCACGCCGCTCTCGACGACGGTAAGGTCGCCTTCCTGAATTTGACCCGGGCTCACAGAGCGAAGATCAACTGTGTTGTCGGGTTTCACCACGAACACAAACGGCCCGCTCTGGCTGACTTGGACAGCTTGGGACGGAACAAGCATGGCGTTTTTCAGCACGTCCAAGATGAAACGGACTTGCACAAATTCCGACGGCCACAGCGCGCGGTCGGGATTCGGGGTGACACCGCGCGCTTTCACCGTTCCGGAGCCCGGTTGCACTGCATTGTCAATGAAGTAGAGATCTCCGACGCGCGGCGAGATCGTACCATCTGGTAGATAAGTTTGCACTTTGACGTTTGCCCCGCCGAGATATTTTCGCACGAGAGCAAGATCGTTCTCGGCCACGGTGAAATCGGTATAAATGGGGTCGAGGCCTTGGATTGTAACAAGCGATGGAATCGAAGGCCCGACCAGGTTACCGACGTCGACATTCCGCAGACCCACGCGTCCATTGATCGGTGATTTAACGTAGCACCAGTCGAGGTTCACCTGGGCAGACTCGACCGCGGCCTGCGACTTCTGCGCGTTGGCCACAGCCGTGTCGTAGTCCTGTTGGGAAATGACTTTTCTCGCGCGCAAGTCCTCCTGTCGCTTCAGAGTCACCCGATCGAGTTCGGCTTGCGCTTTCGCCTGGTCGAGAGCGGCTTGAAACGGGCGCGGATCAATTGTGAAAAGCAAATCGCCTTTCTTGACGTCGGAGCCATCCTGGAAATGCCGCCCGATGATGACGCCGTTAACCTGCGCCTGCACTTGCACAGTTTCGTACGCGGCGCACGTCCCGATTTCGTCGAGATAAAGCGGCACATCTTTAGTGATGACCTTGGCTACCGTCACAGGACGCACCGGGGCTTCCGACGCTCCCGGCGTGCCGATACCTCGCTCAAAGCTACGAAGCAGGACCAAGACGGCCAGCACAGCGAAGAGCAGGTATGCCCACCGCGGGATAGAGTGCGCACCAGCCCGACGCGATTTCGTTGCTTGGGGGGCGTTATGCGCGACGCGACGATCTTCCTCTTGCACGATGTTCATCTTTTACCCTGGTCGCCTTGGTCGAGGGGAATTTCGCCAGCGCGCCATTTCCGTTTTTCTTTTCCGCTTTTGCGTGAATCTGCGTGAGCACGCGCACGCAAGTACGCAAGTCCGCAGCCGAAATATTTTCCAGTAATTCGTGGCGAAGTTCTTCGGCGGCCGCGTTGATCCGGGAGATCACATTCTGCGCGCGCCGGCCGAGCAACACCATCTTGCACCGGCGATCGTGTGGCGAGGTTCTCCGGATAATCCAGTCCTCGTTCTCCAGCCGATGCAACAACGGAACCAATGACGGCTCCTCGATACCCAATCGCTCTGCGATCGCAGTCTGTGTCAGCGCGTTTCTCGCCAATGAGAGATGCAGCAGGGTGCGCCATTTAGCCTGGCTCAAACCCATTGGCTTGAGTCGTTCGTCCAACTTCAGTCGCCACGCACGAGCGGTCCCGTGAAGCAGCGGCCCGAATGTTTCGCCTTCAGCCATGTAACGCAGGTAAATTGGTTAGCATGCTAACCAATTCCAATCTGCCAGCCTGTCAATGTTATTTAGGGGCAATTTCGTAGAGAAGTAGCTCGCGTTTACGATAATCCCGCACACGAGCACGCAGGTGCGCAGCCCCCGGCGCTAATCGCGGTGCATTCGTCACTTCCGCTTCTTTGTCGCTTTGAATAAGAAAATAATGCGCATCAGGGGGTAGTTCCTGGAGGTCGCTCACGTAGCCGAGCGGCGGTTTTACGTAAAAAAATACCGGCTGGTACTCCGGGTTTACGGCATACAGCGTCTCGTTCGGAGGAATCACGGAATTAATTTCGGCGGCGGCCTTCTTCACTTGTTGCCTATTGGTCAAGATGAGCGCCGTAAGCGGATAACCAATCACTCCAATGACGAGTCCAACTCCGACGAAGAGCGCAACTATTTTGTCCCACGTCCGCTCGTCCTTCATCGATGCCCCGGGCCACTGCAATGCATGCCCTGTATAGCTCATCGCCAGGAGCCAGGAAGCGGGAGCTATTACCGGCATGCTGTACCGGGGCAGAGCGCCAGGAACCAGGTTTAGCGCGAGAAACGGGAGCGCTATTCCCCAAACGAGAGCCCGCGCGACCCGGCGCTCAACCGAGTCGTGAAATTTTGGAAACCTTATGAATGGCAAGAGCAGAACCCAGGGCAGAAAATAGACAAGAGAGCGCGGGATATTTTGAATCCAACTGGCAAATCTAAAATCGAGGCCTCGGAGCCGTCCTGTGAACTGATTCGACCACTTGGCTGCCGCCATGTGCGTCGTGGTGTTTTGCATAAAGGGAATCGCCCACATTCCGAAGATCGCCAGCATAATCGCAAGCCCGGCGAAATGCGCTGGGTGAATCAACAGTCGCCATTCTTTAGTTTGCCAAAGGACACCAAGCACAATCGCGTAAAAAAAAATTAGATGGGTTGGCCCTTTCGCCAAAAGTCCAAGCCCCAGAAAAATAGATGCCGGCACCCAAACGAGCCACGCCGATTTCCGTTGGATGAAAAAGCTCAGCCAAAAGATAATCGAAAGACCAGAAAGAGAAATATACAGGGCTTCGATTTCAATTAGCCGACCTTTTTCTATCATTCCGATGTTTGTCATCCAAACGAGAGCCGCGATAATCGATCCTCTCGCACCCAGAGCGGCGCGCGCCACGGTGACAAATGCAATCGCAACTGCCAGCACGGAAGCTGCCGATGGCAGGCGTGCGGTCCATTCGTTGCGCACACCAAATATTCGAAAGGATGCCGCTACGAGCCAATTCACGAGCGGCGGCTTCCGGAAATAGGGATTTCCTCCTACTTCAGGAACTATGTAGTTACCGGAGTTAAGCATCCCGATCGCTGGCAAGATGCGTCGTCCTTCCTCTCCTTTGATGGCAATGGAACCAAGCGCGGGCAGGTAGATTACCGCCCACGCGAGAAGGACGACGAGAACGGCGACGAGGCGCGAATTCATTGGGTGCTGCATGTTCGATATGGAGCGTTGAAGGTCAAATCAAACCGACCGGTACCTTGACGGGAAAGGCTCAAGACAGTAACCTAAGCGTCGAGTCCGCGCGCTGATGAGAGTGGGAACTGGCGTCCCACTCTTTTTAGTCTGCGGGCTGCATGTTTTTATGAACGCAGAATTTATCGCGATGCTTGATTATCTGGAGCGGGAGCGCGGAATTAAACGCGAAATCCTGCTCGAGGCAGTCTCGAACGCCCTGCTCTCAGCCTCTAAGAAGAGCGTTGGGGCTTCGCGAGATCTGCGCATCGACATCAATCCGAAGACTGGAGAAATCCGGGCACTGGCCAACTTGGTGGTAGTCGATGTGGTCACTAATCCGCAGGATGAAATCGACCTGTCGAAAGCGCGCAAGATCAAGCCGGATGCGAATGTCGGCGACGCCATCGAAGTGGAAGTGACCCCGAAGAATTTTGGACGCATCGCCGCGCAAACGGCAAAACAAGCCATGATGCAGCGGATTCGTCAGGCCGAGAAAGAAATGATCTACGAGGAATTTAAAGATCGGGCGGGCGAAATCGTCAGTGGAACAGTGCGGCGCTTCGATCGTTCGGATGTCATTCTCGATCTTGGAAAATTCGAGGCCATCATGCCCCAACGCGAGCGGGTGGTGGTAGAAGATTACAACGTTGGCGACCGGC
>QHOR01000207.1 GCA_003219395.1 Verrucomicrobiota bacterium
CGCCTTCGCGCGCGAATGCAATCGCGACCGCGCGGCCGATTCCGCTATCACCGCCCGTGATGATCGCCCGTTTGCCTCGCAGCCGTCCTGATCCTTTGTAGCTTTGCTCGCCATGGTCTGGCACTGGCTTCATCGCGGCGGTCTTGCCCGGCATGGGCTGATGCTGTTTGGGGAAAGGGGGTTCGGGATAATCGACCATGAGCTGTCCTTGACGTTCGGGAGGCGGCACGGCCTTCAACCGTTCGCCAGCATGCGGAGTTCCGAATGGGGCGGCTCGATCGTCTGAGCCCCCCTTCGGTCGCTACAAAGCGGGTATGAGCAACCCCCTCGCCGCCGAAAAACCGACCAAATCAAAGTCGAATTCAAGCATTCAGGCGCCGTGTCGGCCGCCTAGGCATGGCCGACGTGAATACACGGGCGATCGAGCGCAAGCTCGATCGCATCCAGGATACAGGCTTCAGGAAATCGAGCAGGGCGGCCTCGGCAAGGCAAGGCAACGCGTCGCAAGCTGCAAACAATAGCAAAGGCGCTGCGTAACACGGGTCGGGTTGGCTCAACACCAAGCCTCAACCTGAAGCCCGGCACGCGTCTAGTTCGCGAATGGCGCGGCCGCACTCATAGGGTCACGGTGACAGAGGATGGGTTTGAGTATGCGGATACGAGTTATTCATCCTTGACGAAGATTGCCAACAAGATCACCGGAGGCCACTGGTCGGGGCCGCGCTTCTTTGGGTTACCTGCGGCAGGGCAGCACGTTCGAAGGCGTGTATCGACCTGCAGCAGGTCGATGGCTCGCTTGAGCTCACCCAGCATCCCATCAGGAGTGATGCTCGCGGTTGCGGTTCGATGGCACTGATGGGCAGCTGCAATCAACATAGTCCGCTTGGCCATGCCTGCCTCAGATGACTCCCGCAGTTCATGAAGCAAAGCCTCGTAAAACCGAGACGCAAACAGCTGGCACTTAACGAGCGGAGCGCCTCTCGCAACGCTGGTCGCTACTGCAGCTAGGGCCTGCTGACCGAGTTCAATTAGCTCTGACGACATCGAAATCCTCCCGACGGCGCCTCGGCGCGTTGGGAGCTTCGTATGTGATTCGCTGGCCTGTTGGCGATACCCACTTCTCCGAGTGGGGTAAGGAGACCGGGTCCCCGATAGCCGCCCGTTTACTAGGCGCAGGCTGCTCAACCTCCATGACCGGACCTAGCCAGCGCCGGTCGGCGGTTTGGATCGGGCCTGTCCGAAACGATTTTGGAGCCGCTTTTTCTGATTTTCGTGATCACGATCATGCGGAAGCAGTGATCGCTCGATGTTCTCCCGAAGAAGGAACGTGTGGGCCCGTGTGGCCGATCGAATAACACGATTGCACGTCTCTAAAGGGCGCTGTTGAATGCAACAGGCTCTTTCCGCAAGCCACATACGACAATCTCTCAACCGACAACCAACTGAATCTGTTCGCATTTTGACTGGACAGTAGTGATCCACGCAACCGGACTACAAAACTGGCAACCAGAGAATTCACGCCTCAAATCACCGGATGATCTGCGAAAAAATTGCTGCGCGCGCGACGCCAGAGAAAACCATGGCCGAAATTCTTCAAACCGTACCGAGGGTTCACAGGCTCTCCCCGGTAGGAGAAAAACGCTTTACATTACAATTAGTTATGCATGGCGGAGAGGGAGGGATTCGAACCCCCGATACGGTTACCCGTATGCCGCATTTCGAGTGCGGTGCTTTCAACCACTCAGCCACCTCTCCAAGCCGCTAAAAACATAAAAGTATTCGCCCTGATGACCAAGCGTGAAATGCACGTTTGCTACCGCTTTGCTACCCAATTTCCCTGGGGCGCTTGATTAAAGCCGCCCGCAAAACGGCATCAACCGTCTCGGCGTCATCCTCCTGCATAGCCTCCAGGATGTGTGGGTAAATATCCATCGTGATCGCGCTCGTCGAGTGCCCGAGCCATTCCTGCACGACCTTGCGTCGGAGCTTGTTCTTGAACATCGCGGTCGCATGCGTATGCCGCAGGTCCGTTTGTCACCCACGGCTTCGGTGGCCTGATCGTCGAGCAAATGCCCCAGACTCCAAATAGCGGCATCCGAAAAATCGGACTCAAGCCAAGCCGGCCAAAACTCACGTGGGCTGCCCGAGGATTGCTAGACGGCTTTGCCCAACAGTAGGTTATGCGTGGCGGAGCGAGAAGAACCGGAAACTAACATTCTCCGCGTGTTGCTGCGCAAACCTGCGAATTGCGACGAGTTATCGCGGGGGCCGCTCGGTCGCTTGCGGCGAGCGGGCTGGCGCGATGTCCCATTGAGTGGTACAGTAGCTCCGGATGATTGTCTCCTTTCGGGATGCTTGGCTACGTGACTTCTTTGTCGAGGATGTCCGGATCAAGAGGATTCCGGCGGATTTGGACGCCCGGTTGTTCCGAAAGCTGCAAATATTGGATGATGCCAGGACGGATGCCGATCTTCGTGTGCCGCCCAGTAATCATTTCGAGAAACTGAAGGGCGTCCTCGCTGGCTGGCACTCGATCCGGGTGAACGAGCAATGGCGGCTTGTGTTCCGTTGGCGTGGCGGCAAGGGCGAGGCGTCCGACGTGTATCTCGACAATCACAGTTATCGATGAGGTGAACCATGCTCATGACCAAGCGGAAGCCGTCGAGCGCCGGCGAAATCCTGCTCCAGGAATTCATGGAGCCGCTCGGCCTGACGCAAAGCGACCTCGCTCAGGCGATGGGCGTACCACGCAAGCACGTCAACGAGCTATGCAATAACCGCCGCGCGATTACCGCGGATACGGGTTTGATGCTGGCGCGCGTGTTCGGCAACAGCGCTGACTTCTGGCTGAACGTGCAACGCCGCAGCGACGTATGGAATGCCCTCGATTCTCCGGAGCGGCGGAAGCGCATCGAGCGCGCCCGACCAGTTCGTCCAGCCGCGTGAGCGAGCATGCAGCTCGGTCACAGACCAAGTCGGGTCGGAGATATCCACCTCAAGGACTGGCGGGGTAACTTTCGCATCTATGCGAACTGTGCATGAGAGCGAAAACGCGTGTTGTAGCGTGTTTCGGCGTGAGAGCGGAGGGAGAGGAACCGGCATCCAACGGTCTCGTAATTTGGTGAGCCCGCGAGCCTACATGGGGGCGCAACCGCGGTCTAACTCGTGGGCTGAAAAGACAAGCTAATTCGGAGCAGAGAAAATTGGAATAGCTCTCGCTCACCAAGTATGGATTCGGAATAGGGAGAGGATCACTCACGCAATGCTTTGCGGTCGATCTTGAGCAAGGTTGTCCGCGGCAACTGCTCAATGAAGCGGATGGATTCCGGGATCTTATAGGACCCCAGCGGAGCAACCGCCGCCTTGAGCTCTTCGACCAATTGGGCGCTTTGCGAGAAGCCGTCCCGGAGCACTACGAAGGCACGTGGCTTTGTGAGCCCATCCTGGTCTTCAAAAGAAACCACGGCGGCCTCGCGTACGGCCGGATGGGTGGTCAAGGACGCCTCGATGTCGATCGGCGAGACCCACAAGCCCTTCACCTTGAAGAGATCGTTGTTGCGGCCACTAAACCAGAAGAAACCCTCCTCATCGAAGGACAGATTGTCGCCGGTGCGCGCCCATTCGCCCACGAACGTCTCGCGCGACTTGTCGTATTTCCGCCAGTAGTAAAAGCAAGCGGTCTGGCTCTTGACCCAGGCCTCGCCCGGCACGTTCGGTTCCACTACGTCATCGCCCTCGGCGTCGATCAGGCGAATGGTGTAGCCGAACACCGGCTTGCCTAAGCTTCCGCGCTTGAACGCCCTGGGACTGTTGGCGATCCACTCGTAGGTTATTTCGGAACTACCGATCGAATCGAACAGTTCAACCCCAGTGAGATTGTAAAAGTGTTCAAACATTTCTGGCGGCATTTTCTCCGACGCGCTGATCGCGAGGCGGAGGTCTGGAAACCGCATCGATTGCTGCGCCTTCATTATCACTCGATCATATTCTTGAGCACGGTGGGCACGGTGATCAACTTGGTCACCTTGCGCTCGCTCAGCGTAGCGAGCACGA
>QHOR01000217.1 GCA_003219395.1 Verrucomicrobiota bacterium
CAACCCGATCGCCACATTGCAAGCAGGCCACACTGCAAACATCTTCCCGGAATGACTCCAGGTTTTGGGCCGGGGTTGGTTATTCCCGATCTGTGGCAACAGGAGGCAGTGCGCGCGTTGCAACAGGGAAAAGACGTGGTGGTGCAGGCGCCGACAGGATCGGGCAAGACTTACATCTTCGAGCTGCTTTATCCGAACCTGAAAACTCAGGCGGTGTTCACCGTCCCCACTCGCGCGCTCGCTAATGATAAATTATCGGAATGGCGCGCGCGCGGCTGGGATGTCGGCATATCCACGGGTGACGTGGCGCTGAATCTTGATGCGAAGGTTGTGGTCGCAACGCTCGAGACACAGCGCGGGCGTTTTCTTCGCGGCGAAGGCCCCGGTCTCCTGGTCATGGATGAATTTCAAATGCTGGGCGATCCGATGCGGGGCGTGCATTACGAGCTCGCCGTCGCCCTCGCACCGAAAGCAACACAATTGCTCTTTTTGAGCGGAAGCGTGGCCAATCCGCAAGACGTGGTGGCATGGCTACAACGCATCGGACGTGACGCCGTCCTAGTCGAACATAAGACCCGACCCGTGCCATTGGAGGAAACTGATCTCAGCAATTTGCCCGATTCCCAATTTGTTCAGTCGCGAAGTCCGAGCCGGACTGGCGGATCCTTCTGGCCGCGCATGATTGGCCGGGTCATGCGGGCGGACCTTGCTCCAGTGTTAGTGTTCGCGCCGCGTCGCGCCGCTGCCGAACAGATCGCGCAAGCCATCGCGTCGGCCCTGCCGGTGCGCGACCCTCTGCGACTCACCCCGGCCCAGGAAGCAACCGCGGGGAAGAGCCTGACGAAACTCTTGCGGAATCGCGTGGCGTATCATCACAGCGGACTCAGTTACGCCGCGCGAGCGGGCGTGGTGGAATCGCTGGCCAAAGCGGGACAACTCAACGTTGTGGTGGCGACGATGGGCCTTGCTGCCGGGATCAATTTTTCCATGCGCTCGGTGATCGTGACCGATCGACGTTATTTCGCCGGCAACTTCGAGCGCCAGGTCGAAGCGGACGAGCTTCTGCAGATGTTTGGTCGCGCCGGCCGCCGTGGTCTCGATGAAATTGGTCACGCGCTTTACACGAATGATCTGCCGCGATTGAGCGATACAAAAGCGCGCCAGTTGAGACGCGCAGCTCAGGTAGATTGGCCCAGCCTGATAAGCGTGATGCATGCGGCTAAACATCGCGGCGAACAACCGTTCGCGGCAGCGGTGGAATTGACTCACTCATTGTTCAGCGTGCAACGCGTGCCGCTCGGCGTCGAACACTCACTCGAAACCGGGCCGCGGCCGTGTGGACTCTGGGTGACCGATGAACGCGCGCGGTTCGTCCGGCGCGGAATGATCGAGATGCTGAATTCGCGCGAAGAATGGGAAGCGAAACCGGCGGCAGAAACTGTCACGCTCGGTCGCGCTTTCGTGCGCGAGAACAACCGGTGGCGGCGGGCGCTAACCGTACCCCGTATGCTCGATGGGATTGGCACGGGAAATCTCTGCCGGCTGCGCGAGCAAAACCATTATGGGCGCGAGTTGCCGGTGGCGACGGTGCTCGCTTCGGGAGAGGCGGCCTTGGTGAAATGGCTTCGGAAAGAAATAACCAAGAAGCCAGCGAAAAACGCCGAACGTCCAATGACAATGCGGGCATTTAGTCGCGAGCAGTTCGAGACCGAAGTGCGCACGCTGCTGCCAGATTTGGTGAAGCCAGGGACGATCGTCGACTGGGTCATGCACGGAAAACTAATCTCGATCCGCCTCGATTACGCGGATGTGCCAGTCAAGGCGCACATCGATTCGGCGGGCAACGCGTTGATGGACCCGCCGGAGCGCAAGGACCTGCCGGACGTTTGTCGAACATGCGATCAGTTGGAGTACGATAAAACCGTTGCCATCGTGAACTCGCCAGCTTACGCCTGGCGACATCTTGGGTTGGTGAAACCGGACGGTACACCGACGAGCCGCGGAACGATTTTCTCATTTTTCCACGGCGGCGAAGGCTTAGCGGTAGCGGCCGCCCTCGAAGACGAAACCTACCCCATCGACGAATTGGTTTTTGATTTGGCCAATATTCGCGCCGGTCCGCGGTTCGCCGGCGAAGACGCGCCGATGGGAGGCCGCCTCGGCATCTTGTGTCAGCAAATCTACGGCCGCGCCGATTATCCAGGTTATCTCGCGATGGGCGTGCCGGTGCAGTACGGCGCCGGCGCATCGGAAGTGGTGCGCGCGCTGGTGGCTGATCCGCGCTGCAAGCACAAGCTCACCACTGAACTGTTGCGTCACGGCGATATCGAACGCGCGCTGGTGGAGTGGCGCAGCATACTTCGCCACGTCGTTCTTGCGCCCGCATATCCGTTGTCGCGATGGACGGAACTAAAAGCGGCGGCCGAAGAGCTGCTGCATAAAACGGCTTCGCCGACATCTGCTGTCGATCTTGGGACGCTAATTCCGTTGCAGCAGCGGGCTTAAGACTCACAGGCAACACGCCTGCCACTACACCGCTTCGCGGAACCCAAGCATCGTAAGCGGCTTATGATGCGACGTAGACATCCATGTGTGTAATTCGACCACGTCTCATCACGCAAAAGCGATCTCCCGTTGGCGCCACATTGGAGTCGTAACAACGGCGTTACCTTTCATCTTTTCCAGCGTCGCAACTTTCGAATCCAGCTGGTTTTTACTCTTTAGAAAGGAAAAGGTTATGAACTGGAAAAAAATCAGTCTCCTTGGTTGCGTAGCAACATGCGTTTTCGCAGCCTCGACTGCGACGGCGCAGATGAGAGGGCACGGTGGTTCGATGCCCCGGATGGGAATGCGCGGCCCTCCGATGTCACATTCGATGGGACGGATGCCAATGCAGCGCGCTCCCATGCTAAACTCTGCATCGGGCTTTCGCCGTCCCTTCTTCAACGATCGACGGGAAGACCGTTTTGAAGCCCGGCATCCCTTCTTTAACGATCGACGGGAAGATCGTTTTGAAGCTCGGCATCCCTTCTTCAACGATCGGCGGGAAGATCGTTTTGAAGCCCGGCATCCCTTCTTCAACGATCGACGGGAAGATCGTATTGAAGCTCGGCGCTTCTTTCCCAATCGCTTCAACCACTTCAATAACGTCGTCTTCATCGGCGACTTCGGCTTTCCAGGGTGGTGGGGTTGGGGCTGGGCGCCCTGGTGGGGTTGGGGCGCGCCCTACCCGTACGGATATTACGGCTACGGCTATGGCGCCGGTAGTTACGGTGCGGGTTATGGATACGGCGGGAGCAGTCGGTCGAGAGTGGCTCAACTACAGAGCCGGCTCGCTCGCGCCGGCTATTACCATGGCGCTATCGACGGAATCATGGGGCCGGCCACTCGGAGAGCAATA
>QHOR01000218.1:0-4105 GCA_003219395.1 Verrucomicrobiota bacterium
GAAACGATCGCTCGACTTCCGCAAGTGAGCGATGAAATCGCGATAAAACTCCGTTTTGCCGTGCCGATGAAAACCGATGGCGTTGTAGAGATCAATCAAACGCTTGCGCGGCATCAGCTGCTGAAGATAACGCACAAGCCGATAGGGACATTCAACCACCACCCGAAAATAGGAGCGGGTAAACGAAAACAGAATCGCGAGATCGACATCTCCCCGTAGCAGTGCATCGAAGACAATGCCGCGCTCATCTTCGTGACGAAGACAAGCCGCAATAGGTAATGGCGGTTCTCCTTCGCGCAAGACCCGTCCGATCAAATAGGCCCCGCGTCCGCGATAAAACACGCTCGTGACAACCTCCAACTCCAATTGTGGATTTTTCGGCGGGCGCGCCGCTTCAATTCGCGCCGAAGCCAATTCCGCTGTCTTCGGCAGGTCGTCCCAGCAGGTTTCATCAAAGACCTCCGTCAACGCCGAATACAGCAGTTCGGCTAGGCTTTGGCCACGATACGTCTTCGTGATATTGATCGGTGCGCTGGTCGGCGGCGCGTCGAAATCTGTGTCGATAAATTCAATCGCCTGATCCACACCGGCAGTGGCAAAAACCCGACGCGTTAACGAATTAAAGAATGTCTCGGCGATTTCCCACGCCGGCGACACGGCGATGAGCGATGAGTAAACGGCTTTGATTCCGGTCCAGATGTTGCGTTCCGGCAAACGCACGCCCATCAACTGGCGGATGCGATTTGTCAGGCTATCGAGCACATCATTGTAAAAATGCAGGCGCTCGGCCGCGTCATCGAAACTGCCGGGCCAATCACGCGCCAAAAAACGTTCTCGCGCGCGCTGGGTGATGGCGTGGAAGCGAGTTTGATACTCTAAGAAAGCTTGCAGCGCGATTTCGGCGCAACGGGCCGCGAGACGACTGTCGGTCAGCGCGGAAGAATCTCGCGCAACATTTTCGCCGACGATCGTCGAACTTGGATTCAACGGAACTGCTCCGCTTCGGTCGAGCCTTCCAGCGCCGTTGTCGAGCTTTTGCCGGTGGCGATAATTTGAGCGACCAGATCGAAATAACCGGTGCCGACCTCGCGTTGATGTCTCGTCGCAGAATAACCGTCGCGTTCGGCGGCGAATTCCGCCTCCTGCAACGCCGCGTACGCCGCCATGCCGTGGTCGCGATAATCGCGCGCAAGATTAAACATGCTGGCGTTCAAAGCGTGAAATCCGGCGAGTGTAACAAATTGAAACTTGTAACCCATCGCCCCGAGTTCGCACTGAAACTTTGCGATGCTGGTGCTATCGAGCTTTTGGCTCCAGTTGAACGACGGCGAGCAATTGTACGCCAGCAACTTGTCAGGAAATTCCGCGTGCAGGCTTTCGGCAAATCGTTTTGCTTCCGCGAGATTCGGTTCGCTCGTTTCGCACCAGATCACATCGGCAAATGGAGCGTAACTTTGTCCACGCGCGATTGCCTGGTCTAGGCCTGCGCCCACGCGAAAGAAGCCTTCGGCCGTGCGTTCACCGGTAAGAAATTCGCGATCGCGTTCATCTACGTCGTTTGTCACCAGAGCGGCGGCGTTCGCGTCCGTCCGCGCGATCAGAATCATCGGCACGTCGCAAACATCGGCCGCCAAACGCGCCGCCACGAGATGTTTGATAGCGGTGCGCGTGGGCACCAATACCTTGCCGCCCATGTGTCCGCACTTTTTCTCGCTGGCGAGTTGGTCTTCCAAATGCACGGCGGCCGCGCCGGCTTCAATCATTGCTTTTGTTAGTTCGAAGACATTGAGCGGTCCACCGAAACCGGCCTCGCCATCGGCTACAATGGGCGCGAACCAGTCAATATCGAGTTTACCTTCGGCGTAGTAAATTTGGTCGGCGCGTTGCAAGGCTTGATTGATTCGCCTAACAAGGGCCGGCACGCTATTTGCCGGATATAGACTTTGATCGGGATACATTTGGCCGGAGAGGTTTGCGTCCGCCGCCACTTGCCAGCCGCTCACGTAAATCGCCTTCAGGCCCGCTTTCACCTGTTGCATCGCTTGATTGCCAGTGAGTGCGCCGAGTGCAGCAACGTAATCTTCGTTCTGCAACAGTCGCCAAAGCTTTTCCGCGCCGCGGCGCGCGAGCGTGTGCTCAACGCGCACGCTGCCGCGAACGCGCTCCACGTCTGCGGACGAATAGGGTCTTGTTATGCCACGCCAGCGCGCGTCAGATTCATTCGAGTTTTTCATAGCCTGGCAACGTTAGAAATTCCGCGAATTCATCGTCGGTGGTCATCTTATCAAACAAATCGCGCGCGATTTCGAATCTCCCTCTGGCAAAACGATCGACTCCGATCGCTTGTTTAATTTTTGCTAGTTCGTCCGTCAGCATTTCGCGAAATAGTTTTTTCGTTACTTTGCGCCCATCGCTCAATTTCCCCTCGGGATGTCGAATCCATTGCCAGACTTGCGCGCGCGAGATTTCCGCCGTGGCGGCGTCTTCCATCAAATTGAAAATCGGGACAGCGCCGCTGCCGCGCAGCCACGATTCCAGGTATTGCACGCCCACGCTCACGTTCGTGCGCAAACCCTGTTCGGTGATCGGACCGCGCGGACCGAAATCGAGCAGGTCTTTCGCGCAAACATCGACGTCGTCACGCTGGCGTGAGATTTGGTTAGACTGAGGCATGAGCCGATCGAATGCTTCGGTGGCGAGCTGTACCATCCCGGGATGCGCCACCCACGTTCCATCGTGGCCGTCACCTGCTTCGCGTTCCTTGTCCGCGCGCACTTTGGCGAAGGCTTCTTCGTTCGCGCTCGGATTGTTCTTCACCGGAATCTGCGCTGCCATCCCGCCCATGGCGAAACTTTTCCGCCGATGACAGGTCTTGATGCACAACAATGAATACGAGTGCATGAAATGCGTGGTCATCGTGATGATCGCGCGATCGGCCAGTAGGAAATCAGGTTTGCGACGAAATTTTTTGATGCAGGAAAAAATGTAATCCCAGCGGCCGCAGTTGAGCCCGGCAGAATGCTCGCGCAGCTCGTAAAGGATCTCGTCCATTTCGAATGCAGCCGGAATGGTCTCGATTAGAACCGTCGCGCGGATCGTGCTCTGTGGAATGCCAAGCTCATCCTGTGCCAGTTTGAAAGCGTCGTTCCAAATGCGCGCTTCGAGGTGGCTCTCCATTTTCGGCAGATAAAAATACGCGGCGCTCCCGCGCGCGATCAGTTCCTTCGCGTTATGAAAAAAGAAGAGGCCGAAATCGAAAAAAGCGCCGGCGACCGGCTTGCCCTCAACGAGCAGATGTTTTTCGTCTAAATGCCAGCCACGCGGCCTAACGAACAAAACGGCGGTGCTTTCGCTGAGGCGATATTCCTTTCCATCCGGATTTGTAAACGCGATCGTGCGGCGAATGGCGTCGCGCAAGTTGACCTGTCCTTCCACCATGTTGGCCCAGGTTGGCGCGTTGGCGTCCTCGAAATCCGCCATGAAAACTTTCGCGCCGGAATTGAGCGCGTTAATTACCATTTTGCGATCAGTTGGCCCGGTAATTTCCACCCGACGGTCCTGCAAATCGCGGGGAACCGGCGCGCAAATCCAATCGCCTTCGCGAATGTGTTTTGTTTGCGCAAGGAAATCCAGCGACTCCCCACGATCGAATGCCTCTTGTCGGCCTTGTCGATCTTCGAGACACTTGCGCCGACGCTGTTCAAAGGTGCGATGCAATTTTGCGACAAACGACAACGCCTCCGGCGTGAGAATTTCGTCGTACCCCCTTGAGATTGCGCCCTTGATTTCCACTCCGTCAGGAAGATCGCGGACCGATGGTTGGGTCATAATCACAAGTTAGAAGTTCTGGCACTGTATAATGACGGTTCCAATCTCGGTTTGGAACTTTAATTTCGGCTGCATCGCGTGCAGCCGTTGGCATGGTGTCATCGCGGGGCAGCACCGCCGCGCTGTTCATCACGGAGATTGCGAAGCAAACCGGGAGCTTGCCTCAAGCTGTCGTCAGACCTGCGCGGATTACAGCCGATATGAGAATTGAGGCGAGAGCGGCTTCATCGTGGCGATTTCGGATTTGATTGCGCGTGCTCTTGAATGCGTCATGCGT
>QHOR01000218.1:4162-4616 GCA_003219395.1 Verrucomicrobiota bacterium
GGGCGACCAAACTATCAAAACGTGAGGTTTTCGCTTTCATCATTGGCTTTCTCTTCAGTGGTCGCAGTCTCATTGGTTTTCGGTTCACCTCATTCTACGGGAATGATTAAGGGAAGTTCTCAACAAACGGTCTGGTTGCAGCGGCACGTTTGACCCTCTTCGCAACGCGCCTATGCTGCTTGCAAGCGACTTCTTTGGAGGAATTACCATGCTAAAGCGATCATTCATCACTCTTCTTATTCCGGCGTTTTCCTGCGGAATGCTCGTTGCCCAGGAGCTTTCGCTAACACATCTTCGTCAGCCCACTGTGACGCCGCAAAACAGCGGCACCATCAACGGTCTAATCGCGGTGTGGCCAGTGAACCCGCAGGTGGTCTGGGCCTCGGGTCGCAACGGAACATTCACACGCACGACCGATGGCGGCGAAACATGGAGTGCCGGTGTAGTGCCCGGC
>QHOR01000219.1:0-5439 GCA_003219395.1 Verrucomicrobiota bacterium
ATCGCGGCTGCCAGATTGTCGACACTACGTGCGGAGACGTGATGAGCGTCTGGAAACGGGTGCGCAAGTATGCGAGCGAGTCGGCCACGTCTATCATTCACGGAAAGGCCGAACACGAAGAAACAAAGGCTACCAGCTCTCGCGCTCTAGGCAACGGTAGCGGCCATTACCTGGTCGTTCTCACACTCGCGGACACCGATTACGTTTGCGATTACATCCGGAACGGCGGCGATAAAGAGGCGTTTCTCGAGAAGTTCAAGGGGGCCTATTCGCCGGGGTTCGATCCGGATGTGCATTTGCAAACTGTTGGTGTGGCAAATCAAACCACCATGCTGCGGGGTGAGACGGAAGAAGTGCAGCGGCGCGTTCGACAAGCGATCATCGATCGAGATGGACCCGAGCTTGCGGAGAAGAATTTTCGATTTTTCGACACGATTTGCGGGGCCACTCAGGAGCGACAGGATGCATTGCGAGAATTGCTGGACGTATCGATGGATCTCCTGTTGGTGGTGGGCGGCTATAACAGTTCGAACACATCCCATCTTGCAGAAATGGGCGAAGAAAAACTTCCGACCTATTTCGTTCTCAACGCCTCGCGATTGGTTTCGGCTAGCGAGATCAAACATTACAACCTGCACGAGAAGCGCGAAGTGGTTTCGCATTTCTGGCTGCCGAACGGGCCTGCTGTGATCGGGATCACTGCCGGCGCATCATGCCCAAACAACTTAATCGAAGAAACATTGATCCGGCTCTTTGAATTGCGCGGCATTTCGCGCCACGAGCTCGAGCTGGCGGCGTAAGACTGATCAGTGACTCGCTGCTCTTCACAACGCGCGCCACTTTAGCGCGGCGTAATCAGTAACGGAAAACCAAGACTGAAGAGTTTTGGAGACTCACACCGCCTGATCCATCTCACTGAAGTGCGATGTCGATCGGAGTGCACGCCATCGGACCGGTATCTTACGCGCGCAGAATCGGTGCGCCGTGCGAAATAACTGCGTATGGCGCGAGCAATCTGGAAAGGCAGCATCAGCTTCGGTTTGGTTAACATTCCCATCGCTCTCTATCCCGCCACGCGACGGGAAGAGCTCAGGTTTCGCTTGCTCCGTAAGAGCGATTTGAGTCCGGTCAACTACAAGCGTGTGGCTGAGAAGGATGGAAAGGAGGTGCCTTGGGACCAGATCGTCAAGGGTTATGAGTATGAGAAGGGAAAATACGTCGTGTTGAAGGAGGAAGATTTCGAGCGCGTCGATCTGGAGGCCACACAGACGGTGGATATTCAGGACTTCGTCGATCAGGAAGAGATCGACCCGATGTTTTTCTATAAGCCGTACTATTGCGATAAAGCCTATGCCCTTTTGCGCGACGCGTTAAAGGACAGCAACAAGGTCGGCATCGCCAAGGTGGTGATTAAGACGCGTCAATATCTTGCTGGAGTAAAACCGGAAGATGGCACACTCGTTCTCGAGTTGATGCATTTTGCCGACGAACTGGCCGACCCGGAAAAGCTGCATGTTCCGAAAAAGACCGAAGTCGGCAAACGCGAGATGAACATGGCCAAATCGCTCATCGATAGCATGAGTTCAAAATGGGATCCGGAGAAGTACAAGGATGACTATCGGGAAGCGCTCATGGAAGTGATCGAGGAGAAAGTGGAAGCCGGCGGAAAAGAAATCGAAGAGAAACCAAGGAAAGCCCCTAAGCCTACGAAAGTGATCGATCTGGTTTCGGTATTGCAGAACAGCTTGGAACAAAGCGGGTCTAAGAAAAAGGCAACAGCCAAATCCCGCACGAAGCGGAAGCAACCTGCAAAGAAAGCGGCGTGATGTGGGGCGCGACCCAGGGGTGGGCCGCACCGGACCGCTCCGGAGGTGGGGATGATACTAGATAACGCAGAGATTGTTGCCGTTTACTTGCAGATTCCAGCTAAGAGTGGCCAGCCAGACTCGATGTCTTGTCCGCTCTCAATACAACCCTGGCAGTCCCGCGCAGTTCCCCAGCGCTTCAAGCCCGAAGTTATCCGTCACAGTTTTGAGCGTGTTGTAGTGGTTTACTGTGGTGTTGACTTGTGTTCCTGGCGTTTGTCCACGGCCGATTAAAATGGTCAGGACGTGGTTTCCTATTTGCCCCTCGTCCATCGTTAGGATCACAAGCCCATTGTGACTATTGGCATAGGAGATGATAGGCGGCAGGTGTTGAGACAACCATGTATCTCCGTTGCGCACCTTCTCCTGAATCGTTGCACCGGTGTGCATGTCGTGAATTACGTTTGGGGTGATAAAGGAGAACTCAGTCCAACACGCCTCCTCGCCATACGGACCGAAGTAGGGTACCCATGCCTGACCGGGAGCCAGCGCAAAGAAGGGGAATGGGTTGTGGCGCTTATAGTACAGCTCATTGTATTTGCACATCTGCGCACCGGCGTATGGCAAGTCCTCCATGTAGCCTTTGCATATCATTCCCGCTGCGTTCATTTCTTCCCAAAGATTTGGGGCGGCAAACGGTCCACTGTTGCATCTATCCGTGGTGACACCCTGTGTGTCGCCGGAAAAAATGGCCAGGTAATTGGGGAGGCTAGGGTGGGTGATCCCAAAACTCTGCGTGTAAAGAACGCCTTGTGGAATAAGCTCGTTATTGATGTAAGGGGCGTTTACGGTGTCACCTATTATCGCCTCATACCCCACGTTTTCTAGTAGCACGAAGAAAATGTGATTGTATGGCCGTCTAGCAGGGGCAAGGATCGCTAACCAGAGTGTAATCGCGGCGAGTAAATTCATGGCTTGTCGGGTTCTACGCTAATCAACTGGCATATAAATAAGGGACCCGTTTGTGACACAAATGGTGCCGACATGTCAACCTAATAAAAACAGGTTCTTGCGGAATCGCTGCAATGAAGACGCGCGTGAGCGAGGAATTAGCCCTCGTTAATGCAACAACCGATGCCGAATGGTATGGCACTGGATACGCAACCCGCGCCTGCCATTGAAGACTTGACACGCCCGTTCAGTATCATCCAGCCTGAACCGCTATGAACGCTCTTAATCGATTCGCGGATCCCGTTTATTGTATTATGCGACTGATCATCGGTCTTATGTTCGCATGTCATGGTGGTCAGAAGGTGCTCGGCTTTCCCGATGGCGGGCATGGCGGTGCCCAAGGACTCATGTTGATCGGTGGAATCATCGAACTTGTCGGCGGATTGATGATTGCAGTTGGGTTTCTCACGCGGCTGGCAGCGTTCATCTCGGCAGGTGAAATGGCGGTTGCTTACTTCATGGTGCACGCGGCCGGTAAAGCACTCGGCCATGCGCCAACTCCAACCGAGCAATTTTTCCCAATTCTGAACAAAGGCGAGCTGGCCGTGGTTCTCTGTTGGCTGTTTTTATTCATGGTTTTTTATGGACCGGGGCGCTGGAGCATCGACTCGGTCCTGTTCAGACGTACAGCTACCGCCTCAGCTGCGACCTGACGATAGATCGCCAGCTCTACGGCAAAAAATCAATGCGTTATGAGGCAAAACTTTCTTCTGGTGCGTTTCTTTGTGGGAACGTGCGTTACTTTGATTATGTGCGACTCGGCGTGTAAAGCAGGGGCGCAGGAGGTGAAGGATTTTGGTCGGGAACGGTTGAACAACTCACCGCGACATGGCGAATGGGTTGATATCAAATCGGACGGGCGCACCATTAAGGCGTTTGTTGTTTATCCTGAGCGCAAGGACAAGGCGCCGGTCGTGTTGGTGGTTCACGAAATTTTTGGTGTGACCGATTGGGTCCGGAGTTTGTGCGATGAACTTGCCGAAGCCGGCGTGATTGCGATCGTGCCTGATTTGCTTAGCGGCCAAAAATTCGAGGACGTGGATGGCGCCCGGAAAGCGACATCTGCACTGCCCAAAGAACAGGTAAAAGCCGATTTGGATGCAACGGCTGATTATGTGCTGACCAAAATTCCATCATGCAATGGCACACTGGCGATCTGCGGGTTTTGCTGGGGCGGGGGAGTAGCGTTTGCGTACGCAAATGAAAATCCAAAACTAAAAGCTACCTATTCGTTTTATGGTGCCGCACCGGATGAGGCTTCGAAAGTCGCGAACATCGCGTGTCCAGTTTATGGATTTTACGGCGAGAACGATGAGCGCGTAAACGCCGGTATTCCCAAAGCGGAAGAGTTAATGAAAGCCGCCGGTAAAAAATACGAACCGGTGATTTATAAGAGTGCGGGCCACGGTTTCATGCGATCCGGTGAACCATCCGATCCTGCAGTTCGCGAAGGCGACAAAAACGCGCGCGACGAAGCCTGGGCGCGATGGAAGACCTTGCTCAAACAATTGTAGCCTGGCGGCACGGCGCGCTACGCTGTCTCTACCATTCACTTGGCACCTAATAATTCATCGGCTAGTGCATTTGCATCGTAAACTTTACGCAGCGCTTCAATGATGGCTGCAGAATCGACCGAGACGGCACGCGCTTGGGTGTCGGTGTAAATGCAATCGAGCACCAAAGATTGAATGTTGCCATCGAAAATGATCCCCACGAATTCGTTTGCCCTGTTTACCACGGGACTGCCGCTGTTGCCGCCAATGATGTCCGCGTCGGACACGAAATTGAAATGTGTTGCCAAATTCAGTTTGCCCTTCTTCTCGATCCAGCGGTTCGGCAAATCGAACGGCGGCCTGTTCTCGTGCTCGGCGCAACGCTGATATAGACCTGCGAAATCGGTGAATGCGGGAATTTGTTTCCCCTCCTGTTCGTACCCGCGCAGGGTTCCGTAGGAAAGACGAAGTGTGAAGGTCGCATCCGGATTGTTGCCCGCGTCCTCGATGGCAAATCGTGCTTTGGCTATTTCCCAATACGCCTGTTTTTTGATTTCATCTTGCGCATCGTAGATTTTCTTTGCTTCCCTGGCAGGGCCGTCGATCAGCCGAGCGAGATCGACCATCGGATCATGCGCTGCTTGCAATGCGGCGGCATCTTTCGAGTAAAGATCTTTCCGCACAGCGACATCTTTGAGTTTCGTCCCGGAGACGAGCTCGGCTGCGCGATCGTGCGGTGATTTGCCAGCGAGCACCTGTTTTACGAGCGGATCGTCGGCGCCAAATTGGGAGGCGAAATCGGTCAAGGAATCCGTCAAACGCAGAATTTCGTAGTCATCGTAGACGGGCTCGGTTGAAAAAAGCTCCAGTTCCAGTGAATCGCGTGCGCTGTCGCGAAATTGCGGAATCCGCTCTCCATTGGGTTTGGCTCGTTCGTCCATGGCACGAACCAGCAATCGCGCGTATTTAAACAGATTCCCAAAGAACGCTCGGGGGCCGCGATAACCGACGGGTATCGGCCGTTCCTGTTCGAGATAATTGTACACCGGCGCGTTTTTGGTGATTTCGGCCTGAGCATTCTTTATCCGGGCGTACGCGCCGGCAGTCGAGCGGAATTTCGGATCGCGGGC
>QHOR01000219.1:5468-5845 GCA_003219395.1 Verrucomicrobiota bacterium
AGTTGCGCCCAAACTTGCGGATCAAGCAGCCCGGCAAGATAGCCGTTATAGCGTTTTCGGTTGTTTTGCTCGCCGAAAAGATCGTCCCGGGCTTTTCTGGCGTTTTCGAACGAGCGTCCGCCGTAAGCCAGTTCCAATACCTCACGGCGATTAAACATCCGCAGGACATAAGGCAGAAATCGATCGCGCATATCGGCCAACTCATCCACGGTGAGTTGGCGATCGGTTTTGCCGGGGCTCCCGCTTACAATCGTTAGCTCGCCGTCACTTGGTCCGCCGGGATTCCATTTGAGAAAATCATGGATCTGCGCGGGCTTTCCATTTTGGTAAACGCGAAAAATACAGATGTCGAGATCGTAGCGCGGGTACTCGAAATT
>QHOR01000220.1 GCA_003219395.1 Verrucomicrobiota bacterium
TGACGTGGGACAAGCTGCTCGCGGAAGTCAACGCCAACATCAAGACGCCGGGCATGGCGAGCATCTTCTGGATGCCGATCCAAACGCGCACCGAGATGCTTACGACGGGTTTTCGCAGCGTGCTCGGCGTAAAAGTTTTCGGGCCTGATCTCGGCGGGATTCAAAATCTGGCGGTACAGATTGAAAAAGAGCTCGCCAATTTTCCAAACACGCGCAGCGCATTCGCCGAGCGAACCGTGGGCGGTTATTTTCTTGATTTTATTGTGAACCGCGAAGCCGCCGCGCGTTACGGCTTGAAGGTTGGCGACGTCAACGACATCATCGAAACAGCCATCGGCGGTAAAAACATCACGACCACTGTGGAAGGTCGCGAGCGCTATCCGATCAACACGCGCTACGCGCGCGACTTCCGCCAGGATATCGACGCGCTCAAACGCGTGCTCGTGCCGACCCCCACCGGCGCGCAAGTCCCGATCTCACTGCTGGCCGACATACGTTACAAAACCGGTCCGCCATCCGTGCGTAGCGAAAACGGCAAGCTCGTCGGGTTCGTATTTGTTGATGTTACGACGAGGGACATCGACGGCTACGTGCGCAAAGCATCGCAACAACTCACCCAACGCATTCAATATCCGCCCGGTTACTACATCGAGTGGGCGGGGCAGTTTCAATATCTCCAGGCGGCGAAGGAACGACTGAAACTTGTCATCCCCTTAACCCTCTTGATCATCTTCATGCTCATCTACATCAGCACGCGCTCAGTTGTGAAGACCGCCATCGTTCTGCTGGCGGTCCCCTTCTCGTTAGTCGGCGCGTTCTGGCTGCTTTACCTGCTCGGTTACAACATGAGCGTCGCCGTTTGGGTTGGACTCATCGCACTCGCCGGCCTCGATGCCGAGACCGGGGTAGTAATGCTGCTCTACCTCGACCACGCATGGGAAAAATTGCGTACTGCGGGACGAATGAATTCGATGCGTGACTTACGCGGCGCGGTGATCGAAGGCGCGGTGGACCGTGTTCGGCCGAAAATCATGACGGTGTGTGCCATCTTTTTTGGTCTGCTACCGATCATGTGGTCGCCTCCCATGCAAGCCGGCGCCGACGTGATGAAGCGTATTGCCACCCCGATGATCGGCGGCGTTATTACTTCGGCGATTCTAGAATTGCTCATTTATCCCGTGATCTACGTCATCTGGCGGCGACGCGAACTGCCAGACCGGACTGAAGAGGCACGGCCGTTGATTCCCCCGACACTCTTTCATCAGGGGTGGTTCCGACAACATTTATCCAAAATGATATCGCCGATCCCGGCCAATCGACCATGTCTGCAAGAATCGACGAAACTCTAGGAACAACAAATGCGTCGCACGTTCGGCAGCGCTCTGACGATGTGCGGCTCGCGCTGCTCCTGACGTACATCACGTTGGGATGGATGACTATTGAAGGAGCTGCATCGCTACTGCTCGGTTGGGCTTCGAAGAGTCTTCTTCTCGAAGCATTTGGCATCGACAGCGTCATCGAGCTGTTCAGCGCAGCAGTGTTGTTGTGGCGACTGAGAGTTGAAGCGAGCGGCGGCGCGACAGCTGAGCATGTCAATCTCGTTGAGCATCGAGCGGCGCGTTTGGTTGGCTATTCGCTTTATGCCTTGGTTGTTTACGTTGTTCTTAATTCCGGTTACGGACTGTTCGTCGCAAAACGAATTACCGACACGCACGAAAGCGTCTGGGGCATTCTCATTGGCGTCGTAGCCAAGGTCGGCATGCCAATTCTCGCCGGTTACAAGCTGAAAGTCGCGGCGCGACTCAATTCCCGCGCGCTGCGAGCCGACGCGGTCGAATCAATTGTCTGCGGATATCTGTCCATCGTCTTGATAGTGGGTCTCGCGGCCACGCGAATCCTGGGCTGGTGGTGGTTGGATAGCGTCGCTGCTCTCGCGTTGATTTCGTTTCTTATCAAAGAGGCGCGGGGCAGCGATCAGCGGTGAGTGCGATTGCGGGAAGACTGAGTCATACCGTCGTTATCTTAGCATGGCGCCTTGCGTTGCCGTGGGAAGCTGAGGTCATTGGCCACCCGAACGTTTTTGTATACAATAATTGTCGGTTGCCTATATGCCTAAACAGGTATATAGATTCTTCATGACGTTCCGTGATCTGCAGAATGCGCTTGAAGCCAATCCCAGCCTGTTTCCGCGATTTGTGTTGCCTGGTGGCGATTACATCCCTGCTCACGCTCATGTTACCGAAGTCGGGCATGTGGTCAGAAACTTCATCGATTGCGGCGGGGTAATTGGAAGAGAGGAAAAGGTTGTGCTGCAAACGCATGTGGGCAATGACACCGATCATCGCCTTCGATCGGACCGCTTTGCAAAAATCCTACGACTGGGAAGCGGGGTGATTCCGAGTGCGGAACTGGATATCGATGTCGAATACGACTGCTGCGTCGTGGCGCAATATCCGATTGCTGAAGCCACACCCGAAGGGGAACAGCTAAATGTGATCTTGCAACGCGGACGGACGCAGTGTCGGGCGCGTGAACGGCGCGAAAGGGAAACACCTACTGGCCGTGGTGCCGCGCCAGCAACTTGTTGCTGAGCCGGTATGGACCTGATCCAGATCTATCAATGCTTTTGCGACCGCACGCGACTGCGTATCCTCCATCTTCTTACGAGATCGCCGCTTTGTGTTTGCCATTTTCAGCAGATTCTTGGTGAGCCACAGGTCAAGGTTTCAAAACATCTCGCGTACTTGCGCGGCAGAGGCATGGTCAGCACAAAGAAAGAGCGGAATTGGGTTGTGTATTCGCTTCCTGAACGAAGAGCGGACGAACTGGAGCGAAATCTGAGATGTTTACAGGACTGCGTCCAAACTGATGCAGTTTTCAGACGTGATATCCAAAAGCTTTCCAAGCTTGCAAAGAACTGCTGTGAGCCGTGCGGCCTCTTCAGGCGCGGCTTAAATGGAAGGAGGACAAGTGCCAAAACAAAAGGTTCTGTTCATTTGCGTTCATAACAGTGCTCGCAGCCAAATGGCGGCAGCACTATTGAATCAAACGTGTGGCGAATTCTTTGAAGCGCGGAGCGCGGGATTAGAACCCGGCACGATCAATCCACTGGTCGTCGAAGCACTTCACGAACTCGGAATCGATATCTCGAAAAAGACGACACAGCGCGTTTTCGATGTTTGGAAATCGGGACAGATATTTCAATTCGTGGTGACCGTGTGTAGCGAAGCCGAAGCTGAAGGTTGTCCGATTTTTCCAGGCATCACGAGTCGCCTGCATTGGTCATTCGACGATCCATCGAAATTCACCGGCACTCATGAGGAGCGGTTGGAAAGGACACGTCGGGTTCGCGATGAGATACGTGCCAAGATCGACTCGTTCTGCGAAGGACATCGCGGAGCGAGCAAAGAGTGAAGCGTCTCGCGGCAGAATTCATCGGGACATTCGCTCTCGTCTTTGCCGGGGCAGGCGCGATTGTCATCGACGAAACGACAGGTGGCGGTGTTACTCATGTGGGCGTCGCGTTGACCTTCGGTCTGATTGTGCTCGCAATGATTTACACCGTCGGCGACATATCCGGCGCCCATCTCAATCCTGCGGTAAGCCTTGGGTTTTTCGCAGCGCGACGCTTTCCATTTCGCGAAGTCATCCCGTATATCGCCAGTCAGTGCGGCGGAGCATTGGCAGCTGGTGGGGTCTTGCGCCTGCTTTTTCCGCAAAACGAGATGTTGGGAGCGACGCTTCCGGCTGGATCCGTGACCCAGTCATTTCTCCTCGAACTGATTCTAACAGCAATCTTGATGTTTGTGATACTTGGAGTGTCAACTGGCGCAGCTGAGAAAGGCATCACAGCGGGGATTGTTGTTGGCGCTGTGATTGGGCTCGAAGCAATGTTCGCGGGGCCGATTTGTGGGGCGTCGATGAATCCAGCGCGATCGCTCGGACCCGCTCTGCTCTCGGGTCATTTCGAATACCTGTGGGTCTACCTTCTCGCTCCGGCGATGGGCGCTTGTGTCGGTGTGCTGGGCTGCCGTTGCGTGCGCGAGTCTGAATGCTGCTCGCGGGAAACTGCGCGTCGCACCG
>QHOR01000221.1 GCA_003219395.1 Verrucomicrobiota bacterium
AGTCCGCAGTTCTGCGAAAGTAACCATTGGCAATGCCTGATGAATCTTTCGCAGTCAGGTGAAAGATCAGCCTTAAACGGGGTTACCACTGGAGCTAGTACTCCGCGGATGCGTCGATTCATGCTTCCTAAATTGATCGAGTATCTACACTCCAGCATCTAGTATCGAGAATCCAGCATGCGGCATTGTCAAAAACAGGATTGCGTCGGCCGTTGCTCGTGATTGTTTTCCGAATACACGCTTCTGATGCGTAAGCGTAGGCGAAAAGCGGTGCATCTATCGGAACCGAAATTGCACCATAATGTTTACGTCGTTCTACTCTCCAAAGCTGCTCTGAAAGATTTGTCCATCCAGCGACGTAATCCGTCACGCGATCCATTCAAACCGGCCGTGTACGTTGGTATGACAGGATTGCCGGTCGACCACCGATTTGAAAATCACAAGAACGGGTACAAGTCGGCCCGACTCGTCAAGAAATATGGTGTTCGATTGTTGCCGGAGCTCTTCGAGCATCTGAACCCAATGCCGTACGAGCATGCTGTTCAAATGGAAAAAGATCTGGCCGAGGACCTGCGCGCTCAAGGCTACGCCGTTTGCGGCGGAACTTGAGGCTTTCTCTCCAGATCAAAGACAACCGGAGAACTTATCTCTCCAATTATGCTGCTTGGGAAACTCCACTGGTGAAAACAGAAGGCCAGCAGATTCCGATAACGTCGCGACTGCTTCTGTTTAGAGCGTGAATTGCCACTCGATTCTTGTATTACGCAAACGCGCTGCAGACGTTTGTTGTCGCGCTGCGATAACGTTACGGCAGATGGAAGGCGTCGACACGGTTGGGGGACTGGAAGTCGCCGGTGGCGACATAGACGGTGCCGTTGGCGACAATCGGCTGTGAGCCAAATGCGGAGCGAAATGGCTTGCCATCCGGATCGGCGAGTGAACCAAGAAAGGTGCCGAGCGCGGCCTCAAACATCATTAGCTCCCCGTCGTCAGCAATGTCGTAAACAACCCCATTCGCGACGCTGACAGTGGCTTGCAATTCCCCCGGCATTTGGCTCCTCCAGAGAAACGCGCCGGTTTGCGCATCGAAGGCCCACAATCCAAAATCCGGGTCTTCGGCATTAACGAAAACCCTACCCTCGGCAATAGCAGGTGTGCTAACATTGACGCCGGCATTACGATTTCTCCAGACGACGTGACCGTTGACGGCGTCCAACGCGTAAAGTGCGCTGCCACCGACGTAGACTATGCCATTGCGAACCGATGGGGCTGAGATTTTGGTCTGCGCCTCCAAGTCGTGCCGCCAAATTCTGTGACCAGTCGAACTGTCGAGCGCAAAGACACTACTGCCGCCGGTGACATAGACGACACCATTTGCAATGGCAGGTGTCTCCGTCAGCGGACTGAAGTCCGCAGGTGTGAATGTCCAACGGCGGGTCCCGGTGAATTGATCCACAGCGATGGCAGCGCCTCCATTGGTTATGTAGACACTATCGTCGGTGACGGCCGGCGCGGAAGTGATGGACCCGGATTCGTCATCGCACCAGACGCGGCTGCCCGTGCCCGCGTCGTAAGCAGCCAGATCGCCGCCGCCATCCCCTACAATTAGCAGACCACGGCTGAACGCCGGCTGCACGGTCGCTACGCCGGAACATGAAAAGCGGACCCAGCGTTGCACACCGTTACTTTCCTTGAGCGCGCGGACGCGGCCGTTACTTCCGACAAAGACGGAAGTGGGCCCCAGTGTCGGCGCGGTGGCTTCGCCGTTGAAGATGTCACTCGTCCAGAGCAAGGTGAGATGAGAGACGTTGGACGGGTCGAGGATTGTTTCCGAATTGTTGTAGCTGGTGTGAGCTGCGTTGAGGCCATACTGCCGCCAGAGTGTGTCGGCGAAAGTGATTACAGGGAGTAAGGCGGTGATTGCAAGAGACACCGCGCTTTTCACGTAAATAGTGTAGTCCCATAACAACAGGCCCACAAGCGACAATCATGTGATTCATGCGTACGACGTTCGCTTTCCACACGAGCTCTGCGCAAAGCTGACGCTCAATCAAATTCCCGTGACACCACCGAGTTCCGATGTCGTGATTATTTCGCGACCATGAGTTTTCGAAGCAGAGCTGGCAATTCCTTCAAACTGCCGAGGACGTAATCCGCTCGTTTCTCGTATTCGCGCGGGTCGACGAATCGTCGGTCGGGAATTGCGGCCACACGCATGTTCGCAGCCTTCGCCGCCGCGATGCCGGAAAGCGCGTCCTCAATTACAAGGCACGCGTGAGTATCGATTCCAAGTTTGTCCGCCACGTGCAGATAGATGTCCGGAGCGGGTTTGCCGCGTTCAACTTCCTCGCCAGTAACAATAGCTTCGAAGAAATTGGTTAGGTCATGCCGGCGCAAAAAAGGTCGCGCAGACGCGCCGACAGAACTGGTGGCGAGGGCGAGATGGAATTTCATCTGCTGCAGGTCTTTCAACACTTCTGCGACGTGAGGAAACAGGCCGACTTGGTTCGCAAAGAACTCCACTGCGATCTCACCGCGTCGTCGCATCATTTCCTCAGCGGACACCGAAAGCGCGAACGCCTTCTTGTAAAACTCGACCGCGAGCCGATAGCTCACTCCGAGCACGTTCTGGTGATATTCGCCACGATAAGTAACGCCGTACTCGCCGAGTAATTTCGCGTCGATCTGGTTCCACCATGGCTCAGAGTCCGCGAGCACACCATCGAGATCGAAGATTATGGCGGATAGCATGAGCGAGGAGCGATGGGTTCGAAGCTAAAACATCGGACCTAGAGATCGGATGTCACCGTCAAGCGTACTAGTTGCCGCAGTCCTCGCCACCTCGGAAATTTTTGCGAGAAGGCAGGCTAACAGGATTGCGCGGGTCCTCTTCGCAGAAGAAACTGACCGACTTATGCGATGGCTTCGAACTACAATCGTAATCGGTTTTGCGATTGGTTTAGGGATTGGATACGCGTGCGCGGGAGAGTTCGATTCGATCCTGTGCTGGCGGAACATTGGTCCTTACCGCGGCGGACGCACCCGCGCTGTGTGCGGTGTGGCATCGCAGCCGAATGTCTTTTACATGGCGCCCGTCAACGGCGGCGTTTTTAAATCGATCGATTATGGTCGGACGTGGCGGCCGATTTTCGATGATCAACCAACAGCGTCGATCGGCGCGATTGCGGTCGCTCCTTCAAATCCAAGTGTTGTTTACGTTGGCAGCGGTGAAGGCTTGCATCGGCCGGATCTTTCAATCGGCGACGGCATCTATAAGTCGACCGACGCCGGCAACACGTGGACGCATCTCGGATTACGCAACGGTCAGCAGATCGCGCAGTTGGTGGTCGATCCAAAAAATGCGGAACGGATCTTTGTTGCGGTAGCTGGTCATCCCTACGGGCCTAACGAAGAACGCGGTGTTTATCGATCGCTCGATGGCGGGAAAACGTTCGAAAAAGTTCTTTATGGCGATGAGAACGTCGGTGCAAGCGATGTGCAGATCGACCTGGGTAATCCGCAGGTTGTTTATGCAGCCCTATGGGAATCACGCGAAGCACCGTGGGAAAATGGGGTATTCCATGGAGATGGCGGCGGCATTTTTAAATCCACCGACGGTGGTAATACATGGCGACAATTAGGCAAAGGTCTGCCGGGTCATATTGTCCAGGCGAACATTGCGATTGCGGCGAGCACGGCGAAGACATTATTTGCCGCGGTCCGCACGAAAACGATTGCGAAACTGTATCGCTCAGACGATGGCGGCGAGACTTGGAATGGACCAACAGATGATCCGCGCCCGGGACTTGGAATCGGTGGTGGCGATCTCCCTGTGGTGCGGTTTGACCCAAAAAACCCGCAGATCGTGTACTCGGCCAGCGTGGTTTGTTGGAAGTCGACTGATGGCGGCAAAACGTGGGACGGGTGGCGCGGCGCACCCGGCGGCGATGATTATCAAAACGTTTGGATCAATCCCAATAATCCTGACGTCATTCTG
>QHOR01000222.1 GCA_003219395.1 Verrucomicrobiota bacterium
CATTGGCATGAGATATGAATTAGGTATAAAAGCTGGCATCGCTACGCCGCCTTTTGTCTACCGACAGGGCGCCGAGTCAATTGAGACGCACGTCAACAATCCCAGTCGCCCGAATTTTGGTGCGGCAGTCGCGATTCCGGTCCCATGGGATCCGAAATATCAGCAGAGCTTTTCCCGTCTCATCGCGCAACTTGGAGAGCGTTACGGTTCTGATCCCTTATGTGTAAGCGTCGTGCTTACGTGCGCGAACTTCATGAGCAAAGAAATGCATTTACCCAAGACTCCTGCCGATTTAGCGAAATGGAAGCAGATGGGCGATTACGGAGGCAAGCTTCTCGACGTCTACAAGAAGTACACCGACGAATGGGCCAAGGCATTTCCGCATCAGCAGATATCTCTCCACCTCACGAAAGTCTTGGACCTGCCCCCGACGTTTGCCGAGCGCGTCGTGGAATATGGTTTAAGCAAGTATCCAGAGCGCTTCACAATTCAAAACTGTCAGCTAACAGGGCGAAAGGAAGACAGCGGCACGGAAAGCTACGACATTATACAAAAATACCGCGAACGTGCGCATCACGGTTTTCAAAGTCTCGCTGGTTTCGCTCATGGCGGTGACAGAATGGGCTCGATGGAAATGGCGTCTCTCAATATTGTTCACGCGGATGGTGAATATTGGGAGCTCTGGCAAGGTGACGGCATGAATCCACAAATCTGTGGTGCCATCGATAAAGCCTGGCGCGAAGCGAAGCAGCTTGGTTACGATGGGTACAAGAAGAAACTCATTGCCAACGGCAGCTATCGTCAGCAAAGCGACGACACTTACAGGCCGCGAGGTGGACGTCACCGTGGCCGGGGACGGCGTAACGCTCTGTTAATCCCTGGGGGTTGAGGGTAAAGCCGTAACGCGCTCACCTTAGCTCGTACTCCCACTGCGCCAAGCGCGAGAGCACTCTGCAATTCAGGCGCTCTAAACTTCATTCAGATAAAACTCAAGGGTATTCAATCAAACAGAGGCGGCAATGCGCGCGTGTTACCGTAACATACACAGGAGGGATGAGCTTTCGGCAGAATAATTGGGGGAGGAGGCGAGTTTTGGTCGCAGCGCAGTGAGCCGCTGCATTTCGGAATCGGCTAGGCGACAATCCCAAGCGTGCAGATTATATGGCCAAGTGGAGTGATTGATAACTTGTCGTCGGTGGCAGCGAATTCAACCATCCAAGTCGTGGAAGGGAGTTCGCCGTTAACAGTCCTGGATGCTTTCGCGTACGTCTTTAGGGCTTGACACTCACTCACGAAATCGAAAGTCTGCGGTTCGCGGCAAATCGATCAGGTGTCTGTGCCGGAGCACCTCGCGTTGTTGCCGCGTGCAGAACTATGAACTCGAAAGCGTTCGCGCAACTTAATCGTAATTATTATTAAATTGATCAGAATTACCCAGACCGTCCTACCCTCGCGAATGGGCTTTGCGAGCGCTTTTCTTTCGGGTGGGCTGAGTCTTACATGCGCTCTTGCCACGCTGGGCGACCCGGTCTTTACTGACGCCACGCTCTCCGCAGGGTTCAATGGCATGGGATTTACCTTCGGAGCTCCGATCTGGGGCGATTTCAATAACGATGGAAATCTCGATCTCTTCGTCGACAATTATTATCGGGAACCGCCGTATCTGTACCAGAATCAGGGCGATGGAACGTTCACGGACATCTTTCCGACGTCCGGCATCAACGAAGGGGGCGATAGGCAAGGATCTGCATGGGTTGACTTTGACAATGACGGTGATCTCGATCTGTCCTTTATCAGGGGAGCTGGTGGTGGGCATGGCCTAGGCCGTAAGAAGGACGAGCTTTATCGGAATCGAGGTGCTGGGCAATTCAGGGATATTGCCACGCAGGCAGGAGTTACCAATACCTTTGGGAGAGGAAGAGGCGTGGCCTGCGGCGACTATAACAACGATGGGCTTCTCGACCTTTTGGTTGCGAACTTTAGAACCGACCTGGTTCTCTATAAGAACAATGGGAATGGGACCTTCGTTGATGTAACCGCGCCAGCTGGGCTCGCGGGTCTTCAGTATACCGAATGTGCCTTTGCTGATTACAATAACGATGGGTTCCCGGATATTTTCTGCACGGTCACTTATCCGCATCAGCCTTTTTTAGAAGATATTCTACTAAAGAATAATGGAGATGGAACGTTTAGAAATGTTTCTAGCCAGGCCGGTATTCTCCCTTTGATCAATGGGAGGTCCATTGCCTGGGGCGACTATGACAACGACGGCGATCTTGACCTGTTCATCTCAAGAGGGAAAAAAAATGGGTCCGTTAAGCAAACTCTCTATAGGAACAATGGAGACGGAACATTTACGAAAGTAACCCAGCAGGCTGGTTTAGGGAGCATCAGCAATAACCGTGCGGCGACGTGGGGAGACTTTAATAACGACGGTTACTTGGATTTGTATGTGGTCAATTCCGGGAGTGATTCGGTGGGGAAAGGGGCCAATCAGCTTTACCGGAATAATCAAGATGGGACTTTCACCGATGTGGCCGTTGGGGCAGGTGTTGCGGTATTAGTGGTGAGTCGTGGCCGCGGGGCTGCCTGGGGGGACTACGACAATGACGGGTTCCTTGATCTCTTCGTGACCAACGGGGAGGACAAGTCTCAATTTGAGGAGGGTCCGCAGATTCTCTATCATAATGAAGGAAATGGTAATAACTGGCTTAAGATTAATCTGGTGGGAACGGCAAGTAACCGAGAAGGGTTAGGCGCCAAGGTTACGATCCAAATTGGTCAGGCGAGTCAATACCGGGAAGCGAATGGAGCTGCCGGGCATTTCTTCTCCCAGGGGGCCGGACCGCTTCATTTTGGGTTGGGACAGGCTACTGTGGTTGATCAGATTAGAGTTAAATGGCCAAGTGGTTTAAATCAGATCTTAAGCAATGTTTCAGCAAATCGAACGGTTCGTGTGATCGAGGGTCAGTAATCTCCTGCGAGAGTTAGTTGCAGGCAGCAGAACGTTCAAGCAGATTGCCGCCAGCAGCTAACGAATCCGTTGTTGTAGGAAACACATGCGAGCACTTACATCTCCGCACACCGTGTACGCTCTTTTGTCTGCGCTCGCCCTTGCATTCTCAGCTCCCATGCTGCTCCTTGCTGCTTCGGGCCCGCCGCTACGGACTGGTCTATGGGTCACACAAAAAGTTTCTGAGAGCGCTGCGGATCCGAGTGCTTTCGAGGCGAAGATTCGGGAAAATCCACAGCTCTCCGGCGTCTGTGTGACCGCTGGCTGGAATGAGATCGAGAAGGAAGCCGGTAAGCTCGACTTTAGCTCAATCGATAAAACGGTGGCTGTTCTCCGGCGCATTGGCATGAAATATGAGCTCGGCGTTAAGCCAGGCGTGGACACGCCGGCTTTTGTTTACCAGCAAGGCGCTCAATCTTTAGAAAGCCATGTGCGAAATCCCCATCGCCCGAATTTTGGAGCCGCAGTCAGGATTCCGGTACCGTGGGATCCAAAGTATCAGGAAAATTTTTCGCGCATGATTGCCCGACTCGGAGAACGTTATAGTTCTGATCCCTTATGCGTAAGCGTCGTGCTTACTTGCGCCAATTTCATGAGCAAAGAAATGCACCTGCCAAAGACTCCTGAGGATCGCGCGAAATGGAGTGCGACCGGCGATTATGGAGGCAAGCTTCTTGGCGTCTACAAGAAGTACACTGACGAATGGGCCAAAGCGTTTCCAAAACAACAGGTGACGCTGCACCTGTCTCAAGTGCTAGATTTGCCTCTCTCGTTCTTTGAAGGTGTGATTGACTATGGACTGAGTAAGTACCCGGAGCGCTTTACGATCCAGAATTGCCAGCTTACAGGGCGAAGAGAAGACACTGGCACGCTCAGCTACGATCTTATCCAAAAGTACCAGGACCGTGCTCATCACGGTTTCCAAAGTGTAGCTGGTTTTGGTCATGGCGGTGAGAGAATGGGCTCAATCGAAATGGCAGTGCTCAACGTGGTTCACGCGCAAGGTGAATATTGGGAGCTGTGGCATGGTGATGGAATGAATCCACAAACTTCAGCGACCATCGAACGTGCTCGATTACAACGCGTACAAGGAAAAGCTTGTCTCTGAAGGGCGCTATCAGGAACAAAGCCGCGGCCACCATCGGTGAAAGAGCAGGCGTGGTCGATCCAACGCCGAGGTGGAACCTGACGTCTAACAGGCCTGGCATTTTTCACGCAAGCATTACTTGAGCATAATAATTAGAATTATGACAAAACCGGGCCGTGTTCACGAAGCATGGGCTCGCCGAGGCGGCCAAAACACGTCGAAATTGCAAGCCATTGTCGAGTGAAAACTCTCTTTATCCAAGTTGTTTTTTCGGTCTTTGCGCAAGTGATGGCAAGTGGTTTGGTCTTAGCTCAAATGTTGACGCACGGGCCCGTTGTCGGAGGCGTAACGTCCTCCGAGGCAAGTGTATTTCTTCGGACCGACCAGAATGCGAGCGTCGCACTCTGTTATGGTACCGATCCAAATCTCGACGCTTGCCACATGTCGGGACCCTACCAAACGCGCGCAGCCAATGATTTCACAAAAATT
>QHOR01000223.1:0-2763 GCA_003219395.1 Verrucomicrobiota bacterium
GATTGCGGGAATGCTCGGTTTTCCGCCACGACCATTCTTCACAGCGCAAGCGGGCGCGGAGAAACCGCCGCCTGTGCAATTTAATTTTGGCCCCGCGCCGACGCCGGCCGCTAATTTGAATCAAAGGGCCGCGCCGACACCCGCGACCGCCGCCTCGCCATAAAGTGATTCTCACTGTTGCGGTAGTAGCGGGGCAGCCTGCCAGGGCGAAGCCCGGCGGAGGCGGGCTCCTGGCCAACAGCAGTTGAGACCGCTGCCACTATAAATGTTGCGCGCCAAACAAGTCGCTCTGTTGGTTGCAGGATTGTTTGCATTGGTGGCAACAAAGTCCCCAGCGGCGGAAGTCATTCCGCCGAAGCCGGACCGGTATTTCAACGATTATGCCAGCGTTGTCTCCCAATCCGCGGCACTCCGTTTCAATGAAGAGCTTGCCAAATTTGAGCGGGAAACGTCGGATCAGGTCGTGGTTGCGATCTTTCCGAAGATGCAGAGCGACTCCGACGTGGCAGATTACACGCAGCGCGTTGCCCAGGCGTGGCGCGTTGGCCAAAAAGATCGTCGCAATGGCGTTGTTCTTTTCGTTTTTGTTCAGGACCGCAAAATGTTTATCCAGGTCGGTTACGGCTTGGAGGGCGCATTACCCGACATCACAGCGTTCGACATCACCGAATACAGAATCAAACCGCATTTTCGCACCGGCGATTACGAAGGCGGGATCGCCACCGGAATTAATTCGATCTTTAAAGCGATTCGCGGCGAATACAAGGGATCAGGTAAAACTATTGCCGAACAACATCGTGGTGGCGGCGGTTCGAACATCTGGTTCTTCATCATTTTTGTGATCGTGCTGATCATCATTTCGAGAGTGTTGCGGCGACTTGGCGGCTGGGGTTATTCGTCTCGCGGTGGCGGTCCCATGTTCTTCCCAGTAGGTGGCGGCGGAGGCGGGTGGTCTTCGGGGGGTGGCGGTGGCGGCGGCTTTAGCGGATTTAGCGGCGGAGGCGGTAGTTTCGGTGGCGGAGGTGCGGGATCGAGTTGGTAGCACGATGCGAACCAAACAGTTTCTCAGCAAGCTTGAGCACGACCGGATCACGAGCGCGATTCGTGAAGCTGAATCGAAATCTTCCGGCGAGATTCGCGTCTTTATTCAGCGTGGCAAATTAGATGCCGACCCGCTGACTGTGGCGCAGAAAAAATTTCTGAGGCTTGGAATGCACAAGACCCGTGAGCGCAATGCTGCGTTGATTTTCGTAGCGCCGCGAGCCCACAAGTTCGCTATCGTTGGCGATAAAGCGATTCACGAAAAATGTGGCGAAGAGTTCTGGCAGCGCGTGGTCGAAGGAATGCGCACCCATTTTCAACATGAAAAATTTAGCCATGCACTTGTCGGAGCGATCGAGGAAATCGGCAATCTTCTGGCCGAGCACTTCCCTAAAATGTCGACAAACCCAAATGAGTTGTCGGACGAAGTCGCCGAAGGGTAGGGCGCGGCGTCGTGGAGTACGACGGGGTTGGCCACTTGGGCACGTAAGCCGTTGATTTTGGGCGCCGGGCGGCTCAGTTCTGCAAGAAGTTGGATGCGTACCTTGCGAATTGTTAATCTGATCTTCGCCTTCATTGCTACTACCGCGCCTATGGCGCATGCGCTTGAGATGATCTCGAAGCTCAAACTCGATGGTGCTCTGTGGCTCGGCATTCAGCAACACCTTTATCGCGGTTGGGGAGAGGCATTCGGGCCGGTGGAAATCCTCGCGCTTGTTACGACTGTCGCCCTGCTTCTTATGCGATGGCGAGATCGTCACACGCGCACTGCCTGCCTCATCGCGGCACTCTGTTACGCGGCAATGCTCATAAACTTCTTTGCGTTCAACCAGCCAGTGAACCAGGCGATCAATGGATGGACGATCGATACCCTTCCAGCCAATTGGTCTGTGTATCGGACGCAATGGGAAGTCGGCCATGCCTTGACCGCTTTGTTCTCCATAACCGCTTTTGTCGTGCTTGTCCGCCAGCATTTAACTGTGGCGCGCTCGCCCAAGAAAGAGTAGTTGCAAAATCCGGGGTTTTGCCTTAATTGGACGCTCCGCAGCGAGTTTTTTTAATTACGCCGTTGGTCCCTGGGTCTCCGTCGCTGGACGTGAAGCCGCACTCGCCAGGGGGAACCCGGCGAAGAGAAGGATTTCGACTTAAGATTTTCGAATTTCGATTGTCTGCCCGTTCTCGGTCTTCAATCGTCAATCGAAAATCGACATTCGAAAATATAAAGATGCCAATCCGATACGGTCGATTTGAAAGGACGAGAGCACAGCCACAGATACCTACGCCAGATTTACCGCCGAGCCGTTTGAGGCCGGTTACGGGCACACCATAGGGAACTCGCTCCGACGCGTGCTGCTTTCCTCGTTGGAAGGCGCTGCCATCACCGCAGCAAAGATCACAGGCGCCCAACATGAATTCGCCACGCTCCCAAGTGTGGTCGAAGACGTGACCGACATCGTGCTCAACCTCAAAAAGGTAAAATTCAAGCTCGATGGGCAGGATCACGAGCCGAAAAAACTTTCCCTTAGTGTGAACAAAGAAGGCGAAATTACCGCCGGCGACATCCAAACCATTCAAGGTTTTGAAGTACTCAACCCGAAGCAACTGATTTGCACTCTGGATAAGAAGCACAAATTCGAAGCTGAGCTCGACGTGCGCGTTGGTCGCGGTTTTGCCACGGCTGAGGAAAACAAGCGCACAGATCAGCCGATCGGCTTGATTCCG
>QHOR01000223.1:2770-6241 GCA_003219395.1 Verrucomicrobiota bacterium
TCTCCGGTCACCCGCGTGAAGTATGCGGTGGAAAACACCCGTGTCGGTCAGCGCACTGATTATGACAAGCTCATCCTTGAAATCTGGACCGACGGACGCTTGTCGCCGGACGAGGCGTTACTGCAAGCTTCAGCCATTTTGCGCCACCATCTCGACGTGTTCGTGAACTTTAACGAAGAAATCATCGAGTTTGACCAGACACCTGCTGGCGTCAGCGAAGAAAACCTGAAGCTGAAAAAACTGCTCAACATGAGTGTGAATGAAATCGAACTCAGCGTGCGCGCAGCCAACTGCTTGAATAATGCGAACATCACCTCGGTCGGCCAGCTTGCCCAAAAAACTGAAGCGGAAATGCTGAAGTATCGTAATTTCGGCAAGAAATCGTTGAACGAAATCAAGGACAAACTGCAACAGCTGGGTTTGGGCTTGGGCATGAAATTTGAGCCCGGCCTCCTGGACGCTCCGGTGAGCAGCGATGGCGCCCTCCCGAGCGGAGTAGCTAGCGAAGAGTAAGCATCGGATTCAGAATCACATTCGCTGGGTTATGAGACACCAAAAAAAGACGATTAAATTGGGTCGCACGGCTGAGCATCGCAAGGCGCTGTTGGCGAATCAGGTTTGCTCCCTAATCGAGCATCAACGCATCAAGACCACGCTGGCCAAAGCGAAAGCCGTTCGTCCGCTTGCGGAACGGATGGTTACGCTCGGAAAAAAAGGGTCCATTCACGCGCGGCGCACCGCCTTGGCGACACTGCGCCAAAAGAACGCCGTCAAAAAATTGTTCGACGACATCGCGCGAAGATCCGCGGAGCGCAACGGTGGATACACGCGTATCGTGAAGCTGGGCCAGCGCAAGAGCGATTCCGCTCCCATGGCATTCATTGAGTGGGTTGATGTAGAAAAGGTGATTGAGGAAAAACCAGCGGCAGAGAAGAAGTCGAAGCGTAAAGAAGCTGAAGCGAAGCCGAAGGAAACAGAAGCCGTGCGCGAAGAGCCAGCAGCCGCGGAGCCGGCGACGGAAGAGCAAAAGCCTGCTGAAACACCGGCACCCGCCGAGGAACCGCAGCCGAAGAAGAGGCGCTGGTTTGGCCGCAAATCCGATGCCGAAAAGTAATTGCTGACGCCCCTGATGCTGGTGAGCAGATCAATTCGGGTCGGAGCACGTCCGAGCTGGATCAGCTGTTCGGGTTTCAAAAAATGAAGTTCCTCGAAACCGGACTGTCCAAACCCAACTCATTCAAAACCTCGACCAGTATGCGTGCGTTTTCAGCCGTGGTGGATCCACGAAAATGTCAAGATCGCCTGTGTACCGCGGTCGGCCATGCCAGGCAAGGCTGTGTGCACGACGATGACGCAGTCAACACCGCGGGAGTTGGGTAATTCGAGAAACTCTCTCCAGTTTTTGCTCAGGCCCATGGTTTAAGAGCTCCACCAGAACGCGAAGACGTTCGTTGCCGGTGAGTTTTTTGTAGAAATCACGGTCCGCTTTTCAGCCTCGGCGAAACTGCGAAATTTCTTTGCCCTCTTGTCCACAACGAGAATATAGACTTGGCAGCCACGCTTTCCGAGCGAATTTGGTCGAAACTGGATGACTCCTAACCCCTACCTCTTCATCGTCATTTTCACGGGAGTAGCTTTGGTTTTTCCATTAATCCCGCTTGCCCTGGCCTGGCTGTGGCGCCGAATTTTTCAACCGCCTAAACCCGGTCCGCAAAAAAATGCAATTTACGAATGCGGTGTCGAATCGATCGGTGAGGCACAAATCCAGTTTCGTTCGCAGTACTATTTGTACGCGATCATTTTCCTTATATTTGATGTGGAAGCGATCTTTCTAGTGCCATTCGCAGTGGCTTTCACTGGTTTGCCTGTCGGCGCGTTCATCGCGATATTAGTGTTCCTGTTGCTCCTGATCGAAGGCCTCGTTTGGGCTTGGAGCAAAGGGTGTTTGCAATGGGAACGGTAAACCGTTGAACGGTTGAAACGTTGGATTGAGCGATGAACGAAGGAATCGAAGAAGGCTTACGCACTGAACTGCAGCAGCAAGGGGTCTGGGTGACTTCGGTGCAGGAGCTTTACAACTGGGGACGCAAAAACTCGATCTGGCCGCTCCAGTTCGGACTGGCTTGTTGCGCCATCGAGATGATCGCCACCGCTGCTTCGCGCTACGATATCGCGCGCTTCGGCGGAGAAGTTTTTCGACCCTCACCGCGTCAGGCTGACCTGATGATTGTCGCAGGCACGGTGACAAAAAAAATGGCGCCACAAATCGTGCGGCTGTACAACCAAATGGCCGACCCGAAATACGTGATTGCAATGGGCGCGTGCGCCATTTCCGGAGGCCCATTTAAGCAAGGCTACAACGTCCTAAAAGGAATCGACCGTTACATTCCCGTCGATGTCTATATTCCCGGTTGTCCACCACGTCCCGAAGCGCTTTTACACGCTTTCATGGAATTACAGAGCAAGATCGACGAACAAAAGTTGAGCGGCCCAAACAAAGCGGCTCATCTCGATTCAGAACAGCCGAGCGAGTTCCCGGTGCCTGCATTCGGCAAGCACGACCTCGAACCACCGGCGAATCCAAACGTGTTTCACCCACCGGCGATCGAACGCGCCTAACGAATGGAAGCTTTGGAGCAAATCAAGGCGCGGATTGAAGCCGCCGTGCCTGGCGCGATTATCGAGATCGTGCGGAATACCAGCCCCTCACAGCAAAATTCGCTCAGGCTCGACAATGAACATGCGCGGCAGGTCGCCAAATTCCTGCGCGATGATCCTGTGCTGCGGCTCGATTTTTGCTCAAATGCAACTGGCGTCGACTGGTTAGACCGCATTGTAAAGAAAACGGTGAAGGTCAAAAAAGTCGTCGATGGAGAGGAAAAAGAGGTCGCCGAAACAACTGAGGAAAAAACTCCGGGGTATCTCGAAGCTGTTTATCATCTTTACTCCATAACTCACAAACACGGACCGCTTATCATTCGAATGCGAACGGCGGATCGTGCTGAGAATGCCGGTCTGCCCTCGCTCACTCCGATTTGGCGGAGCGCGGAATTTCAGGAGCGCGAGATTTTCGATCTCTACGGAGTCCGGTTTGAGGGACACCCGGACTTGCGCCGGATCCTGATGTGGGACGAGTTCGAGGATCATCCGATGCGCAAAGATTATCGGGACCCGGACGATTACGAATACGAACCGACGCCGCACGATGATGTGCTGGAGAAAGCGAAGCGACATTATGCAGCGCGACCGGCCGAGGGGGAATTAGAGCCCTCCTAGCGTGCCATGTTGAGCGAAGCGAAACAGCTTTGGCCATTTCCGGGACCCGAGAGGTCAAGAACGAATCAGAGATTGCTCGTCGTCTTCGCGACTCAGAATGACAATTTAAAATGACTGCGACCATTAAAACACTCGAAGCAATGGAGCGACCACCTGTCAGCATGGGCTCGCGACTGGAGGGCGAGCTGCTCGAAG
>QHOR01000223.1:6358-11276 GCA_003219395.1 Verrucomicrobiota bacterium
CCAGCATCCATCCACACACGGCGTATTCCGGATGAATGTTGCCCTCGAGGGTGAGATCGTGCGCGAGCTTAAGCCGGTGTTCGGGTATCTGCATCGGAATCACGAAAAAATTGGCGAGAATACTAGCTACCTCGGCTCCATGCCGTACACCGATAGACTCGATTATTTCTGCTCGATGACTAATAACTGGGCCTACGCACTCAGCGTGGAAAAATTAGCCGGCATCGAAATTCCCGAGCGCGCTGAATATCTTCGGATTATTCTTGCAGAGCTGACGCGGCTCCAAAACCACGTCTCGCTGCTGGGATTTTTGCTAAACGACATGGGCGCTTGGGGGACTCCACTCATGTACGCGTTCCGCGAGCGTGAAAAGATTCTCGACTTATTCGAATCGCTTTCGGGTTCCCGCATGATGTGCGATTACATGCGCTTCGGCGGATGCAGAGTGGATCCCAGCGTGGCTCGCGTGTGCGAAGAAAATTGTCGATATTTTCCCGCATTTTGTTGACGACCTGGAGCAATTGATCGTCGGCAATGAAGTGGTGATCGCCCGTACGCAGAACGTCGGCAAACTTTCGTCAGAGCTTGCGATTAGCGCAGGTATCACCGGTCCCATGCTTCGCGCATGCGGCGTGAATTATGATGTGCGAAAGGTGGATCGTTACGGATTCTATCCACGGTTCAAGTTCCGGATTCCGTTAGGCGAACACGGCGATACGTACGATCGATTGATGATGCGCGTGTTGGAACTGCGCGAGAGCGTCGAAATTTTAAAGCAGGCATTCGAACAAGTTCCTGTTGGCCCAATCATCAACCCGAAGGTGAAAATCCGCGCCTTTCGTCCCCCGATTGGCGAAGCTTATGGCCGTATTGAAGCCCCCAAGGGCGAGCTCGGCTTTTATTTGATCAGTGACGGCGGACCAAACCCATATCGTTATCGGGTGCGTCCGCCGAGCTTCATTAACCTGACCGTGCTGGAAGACCTCTGTCTCGGTCATACTGTGGCCGATGTCATGGTCATTCTAGGCAGTATCGATATCGTCATGGGGGAAGTGGATCGTTAACAATTTAACAAGGTAGCGAACCACGACTCCGAACAATGATGGTGACAGTTAATGAGAAACGCATCGACGCCGACCCAGAAAGCCGATTAGCCCGAGGCGCCGTAACGCTCTTGCTTTTCCTTTCACAAAACCCTGCTAAATTCGGGCATTCATAAGCTGGCGACCCAAGAAGAGACGCCTCTCCGGCCGCTCCCGGTTGATCCGCGCTTCACCAATCGCCAACGTCAACCAGGTCTCGATCTTCTACGCGCGTTGGCGATTCTGATTGTCATCGTTTATCACGCCGGCATCATGGGGTTTCCGCTGACTGGCAAGGTGCACCGCTTTGGCTGGATCGGCGTCGATCTCTTTTTCGTGCTCAGCGGTTATCTAATTGGCGGCCAATTGCTCGCCCCTCTCGCACGCGGTCAGCGCATCAATCTGGGAACCTTCTTCGCACGGCGCGCGTTTCGCATCCTGCCGGCGTATTTTGTCGTACTATCGATTTATTTTTTGTTGCCGTCGTGGCGCGAATATCCCGAGATGTCGCAGCCACTGTGGAAATTTCTGTTGTCGATGCAAAACATCGCACTTCATGGTGGCACGGCATTTTCACACGCGTGGTCGCTGGCAGTTGAAGACCAATTTTACCTGATACTTCCTCTGCTTTTACTCGTTCTGTATCCACGCCCGCACAGCTCCGTGGTCATTGCCTGCATGATCATTCTGGGCGGAATAGCCCTTCGCACAATTCTGGCGTTTCAGAATCTCACCGCGGATGGAGTTTCGTTCCGCGGTTTTCAGGCCTGGATTTATTATCCGACCTGGACCCGGCTAGATCCGCTTGTCCTTGGTGTTGCGCTTGCCGCGATCGAAAAATTCAAACCAAGCTGCTGGAGAGTCCTGGTAAATCTGGCGCCATGGATCTGGCTGCCTGCGCTTGCGCTGATAGCTTACGCACTTTGGTTGGGCGAAGGCGAACAGCTAACAATTGCTGCCTGCGTCTGGCAATTTCCATTGATTGCGATCGCCATGGCGGCGTTGCTCGTTTGCGCTGTGAGCCCGCGGCTGCCGCTGCGGCGAGTGCCAATTCCCGGAGCAGCCTTCATTGCCAGCATCGCTTACAGCGCCTATTTGATTCAGAAATTCGTGATTCATGGCATAGGCAAATTCTGCGCAACTCACAACGTGAATCCCGTTTCGCTGCCTGCCCTGATCGGCGTCGAGCTTTGCGTTTTCGGCGCGGCGACAATTCTTTTCTTCGCGGTGGAACGGCCTTTCCTTCAACTCCGCAAGAGGATTGCGCCAGCAAGGTACGGAATTCCAGCCCAAGAGCGAGTTTGCGCTGTTACTCAGGAGAGTGGAAATTTAGTTTAACGATTCAATGTCCGCGAATCAATGATTGGCACAGGCATACTCAAAGGAATGGCGGTTACTGCGCGTAACTTTCTCGGGAGTTATTTCGACAGGCAACGGCTGATTACCGTGCAATATCCAGAAGAGCGGAGTCCGCTTCCGGAGAATTACCGAAATTTTCCATTTCTGGTTTATGATGGTGACGATCCGCGAGCGGGGTTGCGCTGTGTGGCATGCAAGATTTGTGAGAAAGAATGCCCGCCACAGTGCATTTACATCGTAAAGAGCGAAGACAAGAAACCAGATTACATGGGTAAACCGCAGTTTTACCCGAAGATCTTCGACATTGATATCTCGGTTTGCATGAGCTGCCAGATCTGCGTTGAAGTTTGTCCGTTTGAGGCAATTAAGATGGACAAGGAATTCGAGCTTAGCCGTCGCGAGCGCTTCGATGCGTTGTTGATGCGTAGGGATGATCTGGCGAAGTCTAACGAGTATTATCGTCGGATCTCGCCAAGCGATGCGGCTCAAGTCGATGCGAAACTCACCGCTGCAGCTGAGGCCGCCGCAAAAAAGAAAGCGGCGGCTCCCGCACCAGCGAAATCGGTTGCGCCCGTTGGGCCGGCCGCCGCAAAAGACCCAGCGTCAGCGCCTGCTTCGTCCTAGCGTGGATGATCAACTCACGCGGGAACGAAGTTGGTAAAACATCCGCTTTGAAAACTTGTTGTGACGTCCAAGAATAACAGCAACAGCGCAATCAAAACAGAGGAATGACCAACGTAAAAAACACACTTCTGTTTGCGAACATCTGTGTCGTCATCCTGGCGCTCGGCTCGATGTGGGGATGTTGAATACTGCCGTTGGTCCTGGCGCGGCATCTCAAAAGGAAAAGTTGTTAGTACGGTTCGAATTAAAGACAAAAATTGGGACCACGGCGAAGCAACAGCAAAATGTGAGCGCGCTGCCGACCGGCAAAGTTTCCACCGTATCATATGGAGGAAAATTGTATTACGTGTATCCGACTGCGACCAACGGTCGCATCCTGGTTGGCAATCGCGCCGAGTACAATGCCTGCAAACAGGGCGGTCGTGGCATACGGATTGACCACCAGCCCCGATTTTGTGGAGGAAACGCACGGGCCGCATCGCATTCTCATTCAGCAATTCAAGGGATTCGGTCTCCTCGGGGAGTGACTCGGAAATTGTGAGCGAGCACAGCATGGTCGGCGTCCTGGTAACCGGTTTCGGACGAAGGGTGCTGTTTGCAATCGCTAATCGAAAAATTTACAATCCGATATCGGATGCCAGGGTGGCGAAATTGGCAGACGCGCCAGACTTAGGATCTGGTGGAGAAATCCTTAGGGGTTCGAGTCCCCTCCCTGGCAGTTCAAGCGAGCAAAGCAAGCGCCTGAACGCTCAACTTCCAACACTCAATGCCCGATTCAACCGGCGAGTTGCGGGTTGAACGTTCGACAGCGAGATTCGGCCTCGAAAAAGCATCACAGCACAAGCCACTTCAGTTCGCCGGAGTGTTTCTCCGTTTCCCACAAGCGAATTCCACCTGCGAATGCATTCTCATTTTGTCCGCGTTCTGTCCTTTTGGGCAAGCGACTCAAACGGTGCACCAGGCCGCCGCCAAGAACGACATAATCGGCAATGAATGATTTTCGCAACTGAGTCACCGCGTAGCCTACTTCTCGCTTCCATTTTTTTTCGCCCAGCAGCGCCACGCCTCGAATGCCGAGGTAATTCTCGATGATCTCTCCACGGCGATATGGCAGGTCGCCAAGTTCAAGCGGCATCAAAGTCTTATCCCAGACCAACGCAGAGCCTAAACCAGTGCCGAGCCCCAGAAAGAGCATTCGACCGCCGCGATAACTGCCGAGCGCCTGCAGGGCAGCGTCGTTGACAACATGCACGGGAATACCTAACGATCTGGCAAAATTAAAACCGACCCATCCCTTGGCCAAATGTTTCGGTTCTTTGGCGATTCGTCCTGTTCGTATCGGCGCAGGGAAACCGATCGACGCGCGGTCGAACTTCCATCCCCGCGCGGTTTCCTTAATTTTGGCGACTAGCTGCTGTGGTTTGAGTCGCGGACCGGAAGGAAATTCACGTTGATCGCGAGACGATCTCAGCAGTTTTACATATGTGCCGCCGACGTCGACAACCAGAACTTTTCTCTTCATGGCCCCCGATGTCCGGGAGTCTCAGCGGTCGCGCCGGGTCTTTCGCCCAAAACGCTGAAAGATGCCCTGCTGTTCTGGTTTGGCGGCAGTGCTGGCTGGCCAGCATTCTACTATCTCAAGAGCGACAAACCGGAAAAGCATCTGCCGAGCAGATTTCAAATCGAGTCGTAGGTTCTTTGCAATTTGCTGGACGGAGCGCGTGCCGTTGAATTGTGACGCGAATTGCGCTTCATCGGAAGTCAGGTTCAACTTTTGGATGCGGTCAAAGCCCTCTTTTGTGTAGGCCGGGATTGACGCCGGTTCAAAATGAGCCGCGTCGCCAATATGCTCG
>QHOR01000210.1 GCA_003219395.1 Verrucomicrobiota bacterium
TTGAAACCGCCGGTGGAGTAGCGACACCGATGATTCAGCGCAACACCACGATTCCGACCCGCAAGTCACAAATCTTTTCGACTTACAGCGACAACCAACCGGGTGTGGAGATCAAAGTGCTTCAGGGCGAGCGCCCGCTGAGCCGCGACAACAAAACGCTCGGGACGTTCCATCTCGATGGAATTCCACCGGCGCCACGGGGCGTGCCTCAGATCGAAGTGACTTTCGACATCGATGCGAACGGAATTTTGCATGTCTCGGCGAAAGATCTCGGCACCGGGAAGGAACAGAAGATTTCCATCACGGGCAGCTCAGGACTTTCGAAAGATGAAGTCGAAAAGATGCAGCGTGAAGCTGAAGCGCATGCCGAAGAGGATAAAAAGGCGAAGGAAGCAATCGAGATTAAGAACAACGCCGACATGCTCGCCTATCAATGCGAGAAGCAATTGAAAGAACTGGGCGATAAGGTTTCCGGCGACAAGAAAAAGCAAGTCGAAGACGCAATTGCTGCGGTACGTGACGCGATTAATCGCAACGACGCCGATGCGATGAAGCGGACCTACGACGAGTTACAGAACAAATTCCAGGAAATCAGCGCCGATCTTTACAAGCAAGCGTCAGCCCAGACGGGACCCGCTCCAGGAGCAGGCTCAGGTCCGGAGGCGCAGCCGCGCGGAGGCGCTGAAGAAGGCGCTGGCAAGCGCGAAGGCGATGTTGTCGACGCGGAGTTCGAGGTCGTGGACGACGACAAGAAGAAATAACGGAAACAATTTGTCGGCGGCCGTCGCAGGATCGGCGGCCGCCGGCTTAAACAAAAAAACCAAAGGAGTAATAACAAGAACTTATGGCAACAGTAAACGTAAGACCGCTCGGAGATCGGGTGCTGGTGCAGCCGATTGAAGAGCAGGAACTGAAAAAGGGCGGGATCATTATCCCCGACACCGCCAAGGAAAAACCACAAGAGGGGAAAGTGGTCGCTTTAGGCACCGGCAAAATCGATGACAACGGAAAGAAAGTCGATTTCACGGTGAAAAAGGGCGACAAGGTGCTGATCTCGAAATACGGCGGCACCGAAATCAAGATCGACGATGAAAATTATCTCATCATGCGCGAGGACGACATCCTCGGCATCATTGGATAATTCCGTCATCAACTACCAACCAACAACTATCAAAATAACTTATGGCAGCTAAACAACTACAATTCGATGAAAACGCGCGACACACGCTGTTGCGCGGTGTCGAGAAATTGGCCAAAGCCGTAAAGGCCACGCTAGGCCCAAGCGGTCGCAACGTCATTCTCGACAAGAAATTCGGCAGCCCCACGATTACCAAGGACGGTGTGACAGTCGCGAAAGAGATCGAGCTCGAAGATCCGTATGAAAATATGGGTGCGCAGCTCGTTCGCGAAGTCGCTTCCAAAACTTCGGACGTGGCAGGCGACGGCACCACGACAGCGACGATTCTCGCGGAATCAATTTACCGCGAAGGTCTGCGCAATGTCACTGCCGGCGCGAACCCGACCTCGTTGCAGCGCGGCATCATGAAAGCTGTCGATGCAATCGTCGAGGACCTGAAGAAACTCTCCAAGAAAGTCAGCGATCGCACCGAGATAGCACAAGTCGCGACCGTTTCGGCCAACTGGGACAAAACGATCGGCGAAATCATTGCCGACGCCATGGACAAAGTTGGCAAGGACGGCACGATCACAGTCGAGGAAGCGAAATCGATCGAGACCACGCTGGAAGTGGTCGAGGGCATGCAGTTCGATAAAGGTTATCTGTCGCCCTACTTCGTGACCAACGCGGAGGCGATGGAGGCCGTTCTCGACATTCACGAGAAGAAAATCTCGAGCCTGAAGGATTTGCTCCCGTTGCTCGAGAAAGTTGCGAAAGCCGGACGTCCGCTCCTCATCATTGCTGAGGACGTGGAAGGCGAAGCGCTCGCGACGTTGGTCGTGAACAAATTGCGCGGCACGTTGCAGGTCTGCGCGGTGAAAGCTCCCGGCTTCGGCGATCGTCGCAAGGCGATGCTGGAAGACATTGCGGTGCTCACCGGCGGCCGTTGCATCACCGAAGACCTCGGCATCAAGCTTGAGAACATCAAGATTGAGGACCTCGGCAAGGCCAAGCGTGTCACAGTCGACAAGGAAAACACCACGATCGTCGAGGGTTCAGGAAAGAACACCGACATCCAGGGCCGCGTCGCTCAGATCCGGCGTCAGATTGAAGAGACGACCAGCGATTACGATCGCGAGAAGCTGCAGGAGCGCCTGGCGAAACTCGCGGGCGGCGTTGCAGTCATCAACGTCGGCGCTGCGACCGAGACCGAGATGAAAGAGAAGAAGGCTCGGGTCGAAGACGCATTGCACGCCACGCGTGCGGCCGTTGAAGAAGGCATCGTCCCAGGTGGCGGTGTTGCGCTGCTGCGCGCCCAAAAGGCGCTCGACAACGTGAAGGGCCTCGAAGGCGATGAGAAAGTCGGGGTGGCGATTGTTCGTCGTGCCGTTGAAGAGCCGACGCGTCAACTTGCCGACAACGCGGGCCGCGAAGGCGCGCTCGTTGTTGAGGAAGTGAAGAAACGCAAAGGCAACGAAGGTTACGACGTCGCCAATGACGAATACACCGACCTGGTGAAGGCGGGTATTGTCGATCCGACCAAGGTCACGCGCAGCGCGCTGCAAAACGCAGCGTCCATCGCAGGCCTGTTGCTCACTACCGAAGCATTAGTCACGGAGATTCCTGAAAAGGAGAAAACTCCTCCAATGCCTCCAGGCGGCGGCATGGGCGGTATGGATTACTAAGCCGAAATCGAAACAACAATTAACAAACAGCCGAGCTCGCAAGGGCTCGGCTGTTTTGCTTAATTACTTTCTCCTGACTAAATACCCAGCGATGTCGCTCTTTCACAACGCGCTGGCATTCGACTGCTGAACAAGAACCGCTCGTACGAGAGATTCGGAATATAGCTTAGCTCAGGACGTTGGTCTTACTGCATAGAGCCATCCTCAGGAAACAAGCTTTTGAGATTCGCAGAGACTAAGAAATTCGCAATCTGGGCACGCGCCAATCGCAAATAGGATTAAGAGTGAGTTGTTCAGGCAGTGTTTCGCTGGACTCGCTGATTGCAGCTGGAAAATCCCTTTTTCAGAAAAAGTTGGCGGTTGAGAGGCCCGGAGCGGCCTCACCTCATTCGCATTCTCACCCAGGGGAGTGGTAGCGGAGATCAGCCATTTGTCTCCGCGCTTCACGCAAACATTCATCCAACTCCCGTGGCCGCTCGTGTCTTGGCCTCGGTCGGTTCTCTTTTCAGTGACACTGGCCTGGCCCACGGCAACCTTGTCGTCCGAAGCTGATAGCTGAGAGAACGCTCGGCTTTTAGTTCAGAGATTCGGACCTTCGAAACTGCGCTTACGCGGGGCTTCCCGGAAAGACTTCATCCGGCTCTCCCAATTCCCTCACATCACCTTGGAGCCTAGAGTGCGCACGATCACCCACTTGTCTCCGCGCTTCTTGAGGAGATCCATAAAAACAAACTGACCGCTAATGTCTTTTCCATCGTGAAGCCTTTTTTCGGTGACGCTGGCTTGGACTACGGCCACATCGCCGAACATCTGCACATTCATAGGTCCAATTTCAAACGACAGGAGTTTGTGCTTGCCGGATTTAAAATTGCTTAGAAGGCTCTCCTTAGTGAAAATTTTGCCAGAGGAATCGACCGTTGCCCAATCGTCAGCATAGATCTGATTGAGCTTGTCGACATCGCCGGCCATCATTGCATCTCCTGTATCCTGCGCGAATTGCTTCATCGTCTCGACAATGGTGGGATCCTGTGATTGCACTTTGGGCGAGTCGCCCGAAGCCACCCTGGCGCCTGCGCTGCGCACGACCGCCCATTTGCTGCACGTTTCCTGAGGAGATCCATCCAAAGAAACTGACCGCTAGTGTCTTGCCCTTTGTCGGTCCTCTTTTCCTTCACACTACCCTGGGCCACGGCCACATCGCCGAACACCTGCACGTCGATTGATCCATTTTCAAACCACTCGAGTTTGTGCCCGCCCGATTTGAAATCGCTCAGAAGGCTCTCCTTAGTGAAAATTTTTCCAGAGGAATCGACGGTTGCCCAATCGTCGGCAAAGATCTGCTTGAGCTTGTCGATATCGCCGGCAACCATTGCATCTCCCATATCCTGTCCGACTTGTTTCACTGCCTCGATAGCGGCCGGATCGTTGGAAGGCGCCGCGAGTGGCTGGGCCAAAATGAATCCGGCGCATAGACTGGTGAACAGAACCGTCCGAACAAATTTTTTCATTTGTAGCTTCGCATTTGTTTTCCTCCTATTTGATTTTACCGCGGGTTTTGCTTGTGAGCAGCTAACGCAATGGTTGTGCCAACTACACGAGCGACCTCGCAATGCACACTGAAAGAGGAACTTAAGTTTATTAGGCGAATTATGATTGCCTCGCGGCAGTCCCGTTCTGGGACAGCCCGGTCACAACGCTGGGACGCAATTTGGGTCAATACCGTTAAACGCGGCCCAATGACGCCGGAAATAGGTCGAACGTGCCTCGCACAAGGCGCCAAAAATTTCGGCAAATGTCCAATGCGTCTTTGCCACACGCGTCATCAATGTATCGCTCTTCCGTGACCGCAAAGCAGCCTTTGTGTGGAATCTTCTGGCAAAACTGACAAAGGAGCGATAGGAGAGAACGGGTTCAGCATGCGGGCACGAGCGATGAAACTTTCAAAGTCAGCATCGGTGGGAAACAGAAGGCGCTGCAAACGCCGGAACTTGTCGCATCTTTGTCTTTGGCTCTGCGTCAGTCTATTTGCGTGGCTTTTTCTTGGCGGCGGATTTTTTACCCTTAAGGCCGCAACGTTGCCGGCTGGTTTCACCGAATCGCAATGGGGCTCGGCTCTGCCGAGTGGAGCTACGGCGATGGCTTTCGCGCCTGATGGGCGATTGTTCGTTTGTTTGCAGGAAGGTCAGGTGCGGGTCATCAACACGGATGGCGTATTGCTGCCTAATCCGTTTGTGACGCTATCGGTCGATTCGAACGGCGAGCGCGGTCTTCTCGGTTTGGCCTTCGATCCGAATTTTGCGAGCAACCGTTACGTTTATGTCTATTACACCGTGCCTGGTTCACCGGCGCATAATCGCATAAGCCGGTTTGCGGCAAACGGGAATGTCGCCGCGGCCAATAGCGAGTTCGTCCTGGTCGACCTCGACAACTTGAGCAACGCCACCAATCACAATGGTGGCGCGATCCACTTTGGACCAGACGGCAAGCTGTACGCTAGCATCGGTGACAATGCTAACGGCGCGAACGCGCAGTCATTGAGCAATCGTTTAGGAAAAATTCTTCGCATCAATTCCAACGGCACCATTCCGCCGGATAATCCCAGATCATTTCCGGGAATCGCCGGCTCGACTTCCGGCGCGAACCGCGCGATTTGGGCCGTCGGTTTACGCAATCCATTCACGTTCGCGTTTCAACCGATGACGGCTCGCCTGTTTATCAACGATGTTGGTCAAAGCACGTGGGAGGAAATTAATGACGGTATTGCTGGATCGAACTATGGCTGGCCAGTCGCAGAAGGTCCTGCTTCCCCGCCGAATCCAAATTTCCGGGACCCGATCTTTTACTATGGTCACGGGTCGAGCAGCACCACCGGCTGCGCCATTGTCGGGGGCGCGTTCTACAATCCGTCGGTGTTGGAATTTCCGAGCCGTTTCGTTGGCAAATATTTCTTCGCCGACTTGTGCACCG
>QHOR01000211.1 GCA_003219395.1 Verrucomicrobiota bacterium
CAACCTTAAATCTCACGCCGGCTGGTCGCGACGTCTTGCGCAATCGAAAACCGATTACCCTCACGAAACCGATGGAAGTAGTCGCCCGCAATCAAAAAGCTCGCGCGGGGGCAATCGAATGCGACGAAGCGTTGTTCGAACGGCTGCGCAGCCTACGGCGCAAAGTTGCGGACGAACGCAACGTGCCAGCCTACGTCATCTTCTCCGATGTTTCCCTCCGTGAAATGGCGAGAAATTATCCGACGACCGCGACCGAGTTTCGCCGAATTCCTGGCGTGGGAGAGCAAAAGCTGAAGGACTTTGCGGAGACGTTCCTTAGCGAAATCAAAAATTATCTCGTCGGCAACCCACGCCGAACATTTTCCAGTCGTCTCGATCTTTTGCGTCCGCCGCGTGGTTCGCGCTTGAATGACAGCCAGACCGAGACGCTGCGGCGATTTCAAAAAGGCGAGTCAGTTGATCAGATCGCACGCGCACGCGGGTTTGTGGCCAGCACCATTTACGCGCATCTGCTTGTCGCTATCGAGCGCGGAAAAATCGCCGATCGGGATCGCTTCTTTACCCTGCGAGAAGAAAAGGAAATTGCCGCCGCATTCCAGCAGATCAGCGATGGAAGACTTGTCGATGTTAGCGCGTTACTCGGCAACAAATATGATATCGTCTTGCTGCGCATCTTCCGAGCATTTGCCACGCGCCGACAGGTAAATCCGTCCTAGCCCATACAGATCTAATCAGGATCCCGGGAGATACGGTAAAATCGATTATTTTCTCTCGACAATCGGTGCAAATTCTGGCGAGAACCTGAGAAGCGCCATGGACTTTCTCCTTGATTGGCCAGTCCCGCTTTCATTCCTAACCGTCTCGGTCGTTGCGGCGGCTATTGCACTATCGGGCCTTTACGTGGTACGAAAGAAGTACCCCACGGAAGTGCTAAAGGAGAACCACGAGGTCGCCGCAATTATTTTCAATGCGTTCGGTCTGTTTTACGGGGTGATGGTCGCGTTCGTCGTGTTTGTGACGTGGAGCGGCTACTCCGATGCCACAAAAAATCTGGAAATGGAAGCTAACGAGGTAGCTGATATTTTTCATGGTACGGAAGCGTTCCCGGAACCGGCACGTAAAACACTACGGCAGGGACTCATGGATTATGTAGTTTCGGTTTACGGCGACGAATTGAAAAGAATGTCTCAGGGACAGATAGCTCTTCACTCCGGCAAGGCTCTGCCAACGCTGTTAACTGACTTCTATCAGATGGATGAGAAATCAATCCCCAATAGAGAGCTTTATGCTGATACATTACATAGGTTAAACGATCTCGCTCAGTATCGCCGCCTTAGGATATTCGCCGGGAACGACACTGTGCCTCTAGCCATCTGGTTAGTGCTACTCGTGGGCGCCGTATTCACGGTTTCGTACACCTTTTTCTTCGCAATGAAAAACATCAGGGCACAATACGTCATTGCCACTACACTCACGGTAACGATTACCTTGATTTTGTTTTTGATCTACGTGCTCGATCATCCCTTTACGGGTACCAGCAGGGTAAGCGCGGTCCCGCTCAAAGACGTGATGGAGATCATGCAAAGGGGAGAGTGAGCGCTCCTCTCCATCACGTTATAGCTTCGGCAAAACTTAACGCCGCTTCTTCTTTGTCGGTTTCCCTTTGCGCTTGGTCTTGGCCATTTTGCGCAGCTCCGTTTGACTCATCGACTTCGCCATTTGGCGCGATGCGCCTTTGAGCGACGACTTTGAACGCTTGCCCCGCTTGGCAGCGAGCGCGGCACCGGCGGCCATTTGCTGTTTCTTTGATTTCGCAGGCATACAAAAAGATTTCGTTTCTGATACCCGTCGCGGTTTTATCGCTGGTTTTACAAAGAGCCCTTGGCTGTTGCGGCTGTCAGCAAGGGTACGTGCTTTCGTTAATACTTCGCTTTAGCGACGTAGCTGAATCCGGATTGGATAGAAACCGCTTCAGCGGTTTTCCTTCTCGCTGGATGAAAACCGTTAAAAAGGACTAACGAGCCGTGCAGTTGCTACTACGCTTTGGTAAAGCAGTGTGTTAACGAGAAACCTTCTGCCAGAAGAAATAAGCAGGCACGCCAGTTAGGACGATAAGGATTCCAATACCCGAAGTTGCTGGCGCGAGAAAGCCGAGATCGATGATCAACAACCCAGCAAGGAACATCGAGATAATCGGCACGATTGGATAACCCCATGTGCGGTATGGCCGGTCTGCATCAGGTCTCGTGCGTCGCAGAATCATCAAGGCAAGCACCATCAGAAGATAAAAGAGCAGGTCGGCGGAGATGATGTATTCGAGCAGTTGATTGTAAACATTTCCGTAAGCGACCTTGTGAGTCGTGGAGTCAACCGTCACCGTTCGCGGCAGAGTTAGGAGTGCCGTCCAAATTCCCTGCGCCACCAACGCTGCTGCTGGAACATGAAAGGGATTGGTGGCCCCGATTTTTTGGAAAAAAAGACCGTCGCGCGCCATCGCATAGTACACCCGAGCGCCGGACAGAATGAGGCCGTTGTTACACCCGAAGGTGGAAATCATGATCGCTGCTGCCATGCAAATCGCACCGGCCCGGCCGAACAGTGCGTTCATCGTTGCCACTGCGACTCGATTCTGCGGAGCGTGCTCGATTTCCGAAAACGGCAACACGGCAATGTAAGCAAGGTTTGCGAGCAAATACAGAATGACGACAACGCCGCAGCCGATTACCAGCGCACGCACCAGATTTTTCCCGGGATCGCGGACTTCGCTGCCAATGAACGTGACATTTGTCCAGGCTGTTTGCGCGAACAGCGGGCCGACCATTGATTTTCCAAAAAGCAGGGCCAGCGCAAATCCACCGACGAATGTGAAGCCGGGCTGGGCGGTTTGTGGACTCCAACCGTTGCCCCACGAATCCCACCAGCTCGCACTTAACGCCGCGGAACTGGCCTTCCAGCCTAACGACAAACCAATCACAACCACAGCGATGAGCGCAGCCGTTTTTGCGAACGTGAACGTGTTTTGAATGACTTTTCCGACTTCGAGCCCGCGCGTGTTTGTCCAAGTCAGCAAGCATATCAAGCCAATCGCCACGGCTTGTTCCGTCGATAAGCTCATCGCATAGCCGCCGAATGAAATCGGCGCGATCAAATAATTGTCCGGCGAAACCGTCGTCACAAAAACGCCGAGAAATTTTGCGAACGCAATTCCTACCGCGGCGATAGTCCCGGTTTGAATCACCAGAAACAAAGTCCAGCCATACAAGAACCCGATGGACTTTCCGTATGCTTCGCGCAGAAACACGTAAACTCCGCCTGCCTGGGGCATCATAGTCGCCAGCTCCGAGCAGCAGAGCGCACCGGTTATCGTTAACAAGCCGGCAACAGCCCATGCGAGCAGCAACCAACCAGGTGCGCCGCTCAACCGCGACGATTCGGCCGAAGTGATAAAAATTCCCGAGCCGATCATCGAGCCGATTACGATCATCGTCGCGTCGACGGGTCCGAGTGCGCGAACAAGACCAGGGGATGACCGATGCTCCGAACTCTTGCTCCTCATAAATGACGAAGCAGGACTGACGAATGATGAATTAATGACGAACCACAAATGCCGAACTCTTGTAGAAGGTGCGTGTAATCATTTCGGATTTCGTCATTCCGATTTCCTTCGACATTAGTCATTCGGATTCGTCATTCTCTGCGGTGCGCTGATTCTCACGCCTTCGCCCTCAAGCTGTCTTCGTAATTCACGCGCGAACGCAACAGCGCCCGGCGTGTCGCCATGAACGCAAATAGTTTCTCCTCGCACATTCACATCGCGACCTTCGACGGAACGCACTTTGCCTTCATCGCCAAGCAAAGCATCTGCCCGGGTGCGTGGAACCAGCCATCCATCATTCAAGTAATTACGATCGGCGAAGATTTCGCGCGCGACTCGCAGCCCACGCGCTTCGCCTGCACGGGCCAGCTCGCTTTTGTCGGGTGCGAACAGAACCAACTTCGTATCGACCGACTCAATGGCCCGCGCAATTGCATCGGCGAGGTTTTCGTCGCGCACCGCCATGTTGTAGAGAGCGCCGTGTGGTTTGACGTGGTTGGGCTGTACCTCCAGAGCGGAGGCGATCGCTTGAAAAACTCCAAGCTGATACGCCACGGCGTCGAAAACTTCCTGAGTACTTATCTTCAGTTCCTTGCGTCCGAAATTTTCGCGATCGAAAAAACTCGGGTGTGCTCCCACAGCAACACCATGCTGTTTCGCCGCGGAAACTGCAGCATGCATCGAATCGGAATCGCCGGCATGAAATCCGGTGGCGATATTCGCTGAACTGATGAACTCGAACAGTTCGTCGTCATGGCCTGCGCCTTCGCCGAGATCGGCGTTTAGATCGACAGATATTTTCATGAGCGTTGAAGGCGAATGCCGATGCGAAAACGTTCGAATTGATGTTCGCGTTCCAGAAAGAGACTGCACGCATCGGTGATTGAGACTTCCGCGAAGCGAGCGTGATCGCCGGCACGAAGTTGTGCCGCGACGGCAAGATCAACACTGATCACGTGCGCTATTTTTGGATATCCGCCAATGGTTTGGCAATCTCCTAAAAGCAAAATTGGCTTTCCGCTCGGCGGCACCTGGACCGTGCCAGGCGCGACAGCTTCGGAGACAAGATCGACATTATCCATCCGCTTAAGTGCTGGCCTATCGAGGCGCACTCCCATTCGGTCAGAATCCGGCGACACAGTGAATGCTTCACTCGTTAGGCATCGAAGGGCTAGAGCGTTGAATCGGTTCCAATCGACTCCGCGAACAAAACGCAACACTGGATCGGGTTTAGCCGGGCTTACCCAATCGTGCGGCGCAGTCCACGTGGAAATTCTCATAGGCCGCGAGGGTAATCCCGGCGTAACGCCAAGCGGAAGAACGTCGCCATCGCGCAACGCGCGGCCTTTGAATCCGCCGAATTGTGCGCGTAAATCTGTGGAGCAACTTCCGAGGACCTCGGGCACGTTGACTGCGCCCGCGATCGCCAGCCAGCATCGACAACCCATTCGCGGGTGACCGAATTTTACTTCTTCCCCACTCTGCAGCCGCGCCGCATGACCTGCGGGCAAGGATTTCGATCCTATCCGCACGTCGAATTCGCCTCCGCACCAAGACACGACTCGTTCATCCTCAAAATGCAATCGCAAACCGCCGAGCGTGATTTCGAGTCCGGCCGCCGCCGCATCGTTACCGACGAGCAGATTGGCCACACGCAATCCAAAGGAATCCAGCGCACCGCCTAACGAGACACCAAATTGGCGAAAGCCTGTGCGGCCAAGATCCTGCACAGAGAGAAGGAATCCCGCGCGCTCAATGATCACACTCATCGTGTTATGGCTCTGAACAAAGTGAAGGATCTCACACGAAATGATTGATGAACGCTGATATGTTTGTGTATCGACCACTCCGCCGGGGGGGCCCCGCTTGGCTCGGGATGACAGCAGAAGAAGCACACCGTGCATAACGCAGGCTCATTTCA
>QHOR01000212.1:0-877 GCA_003219395.1 Verrucomicrobiota bacterium
AATCAGAAAGCAATCTTTCCAGCGAACTCCGCCCTGCCCTTCCCGTATAAAGACCTAGGATATGATCTGGTTGCGGGGATCGCGCTTGTAAGTCGGCGCAGTAAGATTGCGCCTGCAAGTCTCGAGTTCGGCAGTAACAGCATCTCTTTAACCTGTCTGATGTTACTACTCCAGTGAGTGGTAGGATGGCTAGCTTGTAGCGCGAAGTAGACACTTGAGTCGGAGGTAACGGCATTGAACGCGCGCCGGTTGCCAGCTTACGATTGTCAAACCGGCTGCACAGTATCACGGCTGTTCAGGTAACAAGACATCAAGCAGGAATCTTTTCGAGAACCTGGTGGTGTCATTTCCGGATAAAGACCAAAGCAGAGAAACACATCACGTCCGTTCGTGTGACGCAAGAAGGCCTCTGCCATGACAACAATATGAAGAGCAATTTTTTAAGACAAATAGCAACTGCACTAGCCATGCTGATGGCCTTGGTGCCACTTGCGCCGCTCGAAGCAGCAAAAAGAAGCAAACGCAAGAAACATCATAACCATCAATCGAAGGAGCTTCTGGGCGCTAGAAACATACAAAAGAAGGCGGCGCAATATGCGCGTGAGCTCCTTTCGGAATTGCCACCGGAAACGGTTGGCAGTGTGTCCATCACGGAAGGAACGAACTTTCACGCTGCAATTCAAAAGAATCTCCGGCAGCTGAAGGGAGCAATAGCTAGCTCGTCGTGGCCCCAGGCCGCCAAAGAGGCGGTAATCGGGCATTTTCCTGCGGGGCTGACCGGCGGCGGAGGAGGAAGTGGAAATTGGTCAAAACAAACGTCCGTCGGCGGCTATTGCTTTTGCTGGACGCGCACAACTATCTTTTTTAATGACCCCTG
>QHOR01000212.1:901-4777 GCA_003219395.1 Verrucomicrobiota bacterium
TCGATTCACAGTAAAGATATGTTGTAGACCTACACCTACTGCAACGCCAGCTAGCCCAACGCCGACGCCGACACCGCACACTCCAACGCCAACCCCAACTCCGCATACTCCAACGCCAACGCCGACACCACATACCCCAACGCCGACGCCGGCACCACATACCCCAACGCCGACGCCGACACCACATACTCCGACGCCAACTCCGCGCCCAAGGACACCGACTCCTACACCGAGGCCGGATCCAACTCCAACTCCAACGGCGACGCCAACTCCAACAGCTAGCATTACGCCTAGCCCTACTGCGACTGCGACGTCGACACCAACGGTAACTCCTACGTCCACACCGACTCCGGATCCGACACCGACAATCACGCCGACAGCTACTCCAACGGCAACACCGACAGCCACGCCAACCGCGACGCCTACTCCGACCGCAACCGCGACACCTACGGCTACAGCGAGTACGACAGTCACGCCCACTCCCACGGCTACAGCGACCCCGGCTTGCACGCCGCATGGCAACTGCGCGATGTCAACGATTGAGTGGCGAGACGAACCGACGTGGCCTGTCCATGAACTGGCTCTCGGAAACGTCAGCTACAATGAAGGGCAACTTAGGAACATTCTGGACTACCCGGGCTTTCCGAACGATGGCTTGAACCCGCTGGCACGAGAATTGATTGCGGCTAAGTTAAATATCGCAGCCGGAGCGGGGCATGACTGCGTGGATGAGTTCATCACGCAGGCTGATTTGATAATCGGCGATCTGGTTCCAAAGCCAGTCGGCGACAATACGATTCCAATGGGGAACGTGCAAGAGCTAGTAAGGGAGCTGGCGAACTACAACAAGGGAGAGCTGTGTTGCGCGACCCATTGCTCAGCAACTTCTACTCCGACGCCAACAGCAACCGCCACACCGACTCCTGACCCTACAACGACACCCACAGCTACGGCCACTCCCACTGCAACACCTACCTCAACAGCCACAGCCAGCCCGACACCTACAACGACGCCAACAGCAACGCCTACGCCATGTCAGTTAGACAACCGGTCAATCGCGTGTAGCACGTCTGCAGCTTCAAATATAGCAATTGATGTGACCGTTGGTGACTCCGGCGCTCCGAATGGATTTGTCATTGAATGGATGACTGAGGCCGAGTTTATTGCCGGCGGGAGTCAATGGCCCGATAATCCTGACGACGTTTGCCAGGCCGCTTTTCCCAACGGTCTCGCGCCAAACCAAACTCTGGAGGTGGTCATTGGGGATGATCGGTTGTTCGACTCCATTGGTGTGCGAAGTGATTGCTCGGGGGACCCGCTCCTGTGCGATACTGCGTATGTGTTCCGTTGTCGCGTAAAGGAAACAGAGTCTTGTGAAGCAAGCCCGTGGGGGAATACCACTGCCTGTGCGACGCTGCCATGTAATCCCGGACAAAACTGCACGTATACACAAGGCTATTGGAAAAATCACTCCGATGTTTGGCCCGTGCAAAATCTGATGCTCGGCGCTGTCAGCTACAATGCTTCCCAGCTACTTCAAATCTTGAATCTTCCCGCGCAGGGCAACGGGCTTGTGATCCTGGCGCACCAGCTGATTGCCTCAAAATTGAATATGGCCAACGGAGCCAATCCGGCAGCCGTTCAGCAATCCATCATCGACGCGGACAGCATGATCGGAGGGCTGATTGTGCCGCCGATTGGCAACGGTTATTTGTCACCAGGCCTGACCAGCGAGCTAACTGATACCCTTACCGAATACAATGAGGGGACGATTGGCCCTGGACACTGCAACGACTGACCAGCTAACCGACGCCTGTTTTTAAATACAGAAAGCAATCGGTGTAACGAGATCCGACACGAGAACCCGAGCGCTCGTTGTGCTCGGCAGCGGCTCCAGTGCGGGCCGATTCAGCGCATCGCCTAGTATTCCAGCAGCGGGCGGAAAATTCCGAGCTTGCCTAACAATCGTACAAATGAGATGATCCGCGGCTGTGGCTGTGAAATCCGGAGTACCTCAGACGGGCGCACACCGCCCCGATCGTTTCATGACGACTCGATGGAGCATCGTTTTGTCGTGTACGGATTCTGATGGTGACGAAGACAAGGCGCACGCCGCGCTTGCCGAGCTTTGCAAGATATATTGGCGCCCAGTATTCGCCTTCATCTGCCGGCAGGGCCACTCTGTCCCCGACGCTCAGGACCTGACACAAGATTTTTTCGCGATGGTACTCAAAGGTAAACTTCTTCAGCGGGCCGATCGGAACCGGGGACGGTTTCGTTCACTGGTGCTCAAAGCATTGCAGAATTTCTTGCACGATGCCGTGGACAAACGTCACGCTCGGAAACGGGGCGGCGACGTGCAGTTCGTTTCCTGGGATGATTGGATGGCTGAGGCGCCATCGCACCTGTCGATCCCGGAGCAGGACTCGGACAAATGGTCGCCGGAAAGAATCTTCGATGTGCGCTGGGCGGCGACAGTGGTTGAGCGGGCATTGCGGCGATTGGGAGATGAATGCGAAAAGCGTGGTCGTCGACGTGTCTTTGATGTGCTGAACAATTGCCTTGCGGCTGAGCGGGAAGATGTTTCCTATGCGAAGTATGCAAAAACCCTCGGCCTCGAGGAGACTGCGGTGAAACGTCTGGTGCACAGGTTACGCGAACGTTATCGCGCGCTGCTCCGCGAAGAAGTTGCGCAAACCGTCGAAGGCCCCAACGAGATCGATGACGAACTCCGTTATCTTTGTGCGGCCTTAAGCGCGGCGGAATAATCAGGAAAATTCCGCCTCAGGCACGGAAGATCGAAACGAGGAACATTCACGAACCTCGCATTCGGCCATTGGTGCAGTTGGTAGCGGCCTGTATTTGGACGTCGGCCGACAGCTTGTGATTGTTCGAAACCGCGCCTCCTCCATCGGGCATTTGGAGCGCATGCTCGTGTGGAGCAACGTGTAGCCGCATTGAATTTCTGACTCATTTTCCCAAAGGCGTATCGAGCACCAATGCGTTTGGTTCTGCAACGCGTCGGTCGGATGTCCGATTTGATCTCGCGGTCCTGATCCACAGGTGACTTTGCGTCCGAATGCGGTCAATTCGTATTAATTCGCGATTACATTTTTTTTCGCGAACTCCGCTCTACGAATTCCGGAGAAAGCATAGAGGAGGCGTCGGAGCTGACAGCCGATACTCGACTCTCGCCTGCTTCCTTCCGTTTGTAGCCCTTTTAAGTTTCCAGAATCCGATGAGCGGCATTCCTGTTCCAATTCGTCTGCAAAAGGAACCGCTCAGCTGCCCGCGCTGTGGGTCGGCGTCGCGTATAGAACGCAGTCTTTGTCTAAGCTGTTTGCTTGCTCAGGGTCTGCGCGATCGAATCCCGCCGCCTCAATCGAAAGAAACACTGGAGGAAGTGCTTCGAGAACTTGATGTGCGGGACGCCGAGTGGCGGCTAGGCGATTATCAAATTCTGGAAGAGATCGGCCGCGGCGGTATAGGCGTCGTTTATCGGGCGCGACAAAAGCGCCGCATCGTGGCGCTGAAACGAATTTTGCCTTACCACGCCGAATCACGGGACACGTTATTGCGTTTTCGACGTGAGGCCGAGACTGCAGCGGGTCTCATTCATCCGAATATTCTGCCAATTTACGAAGTGAGCGAACCCGACGATGGGTTGCCGTTTTTCAGCATGAAATTTGCTGGCGGCGGCAGTTTAGTGGATGTCGCCCCGGCCTTGCGCAGTGAGCCTCGACGAGCGGTGGCTCTGATGGCGAAGGTGGCGCAGGCAGTGCAATATGCGCATGGGCAAGGCATCCTGCATCGCGATCTAAAGCCGGGCAACATTTTGCTGAGCGGACGGGGCGAACCACTGGTCAGCGATTTCGG
>QHOR01000213.1:0-4372 GCA_003219395.1 Verrucomicrobiota bacterium
CTCCGTGACGATGATCGGAGCCATCTGTGCGTGGCGGGCGTTTGCCGCGTTCTCCCGCGCCAAACAAGATTCGGCCAGTCTCAGGATCGAGAATAAATTCTCGCGGAAGATACGGCGCGAGATGCTTCGCCACACCAATTGGCGCCACACCCGGGCCGCCGCCTCCGTGGGGAATGCAAAATGTCTTATGCAAATTTAAATGACAAACGTCTGCGCCGTAATCGCCGGGGCGGCAAAGACCGACTTGCGCATTCAGATTGGCGCCGTCCATGTAAACCTGACCACCGTGCGCGTGCACAATTTCGCAGATTTCGCGAATCGTCGGCTCAAACACGCCATGCGTAGAGGGATACGTCACCATCAGCATCGATATCTCCGTCCTTCAAACACGCGATGGAAACAACCTTGAAACCAGCCATGGTCGCGCTGGCTGGGTTTGTGCCGTGGGCCGAGCTCGGTATAAGGCAAACGTTGCGATGGGCTTCATTGCGCGACGCGTGATACTCGCGAATGGCCAGTAGACCGGCGTATTCACCCTGTGATCCAGCATTCGGTTGTAATGAAATCGCATCGAATCCAGTGAGTTCAGCAAGCCAGTTTTCCAGTTGCTCACACATCTCGACGTAACCGACGGTTTGTTCCATGGGGGCGAACGGATGGAGTTTGGAAATTTCCGGCCACGAGACCGGGAACATTTCCGCGGTTGCATTCAGCTTCATGGTACACGAACCGAGGGGAATCATCGAAGTCGTCAGTGAAAGGTCGCGCGATTCGAGCTTCTTGAGATAACGCAGCATTTCGGTCTCAGTGTCGTGAGTGTTGAAGGCTGGGTGAGTGAGAAATTCGGAAGTCCGAATTGCGTGTTGCGGAATGCGAATTGGCCGCTCTCCCGGAGCATGATCGGCGAAATCGCGGATCGTTGTCCCACGAAAGACCGACATTAAAATTTCGATATCACGCGCCGTGGTCGTTTCGTCGAATGAAATACCGACTGCGCCAGGGCCAAGCGCGCGCAAATTGCAATCCGCTTTTTCCGCGTGCTGCAAAATGGCCTCGGTCGACTCAACTTCGACGCGGATTGTGTCGAAGAAATTCTCGTGGGTGAGTTCCAAGCCGAGAGCGCGCAGGCCATCAGCAAGTTGACTCGTCAGGCGATGAACCCGTTCGGCAATTGCGCGCAGACCTTTTGGGCCGTGATACACGGCATACATTGAAGCGATGACAGCCAGAAGCACTTGCGCAGTGCAGATGTTGCTCGTCGCCTTATCGCGACGGATGTGTTGCTCGCGTGTTTGTAGAGCGAGTCGATAGGCTGCGCGGCCCTCGGCATCGTGTGAAACGCCTACAAGCCGGCCGGGCATGTGACGTTTGTATTGATCGCGTGTGGCAAAGTACGCCGCGTGCGGTCCACCGAAGCCAAGCGGAACGCCGAAACGTTGGGTGCTACCGACGGCGACGTCGGCGCCAAATTCTCCGGGTGGTTTCAATAATGTCAGCGCCAGGATATCGGCTGCCACCACCACCAGCGCGCCGGCGTTATGCGCCTGCTTAACGAAATCCGTGTAGTCGTAAATCGCCCCTTCCGTAGCAGGATATTGGACTAGCGCGCCGAACACAGTGGCGTCGAATTTGAAACGCGAATAATCCCCGGTCTTTATTGTAATCCCAAGCGGTTTCGCCCGCGTTTGCACGACAGCGATTGTTTGGGGGTGACAATTGTCCGCGATAAAAAATGTTGTGCGATTCGGAACGGTTGCAAAACAAAGCGCCATGGCTTCAGCGGCGGCAGTGGCTTCATCAAGCAACGAGGCGTTGGCAATCTCAAGCCCCGTTAAGTCGGTGATCATGGTTTGGAAGTTGAGCAGCGCTTCAAGGCGGCCTTGTGCGAGTTCAGCCTGATACGGTGTGTAAGCGGTGTACCAGCCAGGGTTCTCCAGAATATTCCGCTGAATAACGGGCGGCGTAATGCAATCGGAATAGCCACAGCCAATGAACGAACGCGATACCTTATTTTTTCTGGAAATTGCCCGCAGCTCAGCCAGGGCTTCCGTCTCCGACTTGGCTTTCGGCAGGTCCAGTTCTCGATCCAGCCGGATATTTTTTGGAACCGCCGCGTCGACGAGGCTATCGAGACTTTCGAAGCCGATGTCGCGCAGCATACGACACACTTCGACCGCGTCCGGGCCGATATGACGGCGCGCGAAGGAATTTATGTCGATTTTTTCTTCACGCATCTGCATGGGGGAGACTACGGAACGCGAGACGCCCTTCAAGTTCGTCGCCGCGCCCGGCCCGCGCATGGCGGCCAAACCGGGTCGCGCACCACATCTATTCGGCATCGTGAATTTCCACGCCGCGGCTTTTTAGCCGGGCGCGCAGCTCGGACAGGTGTAGATGGTTGCGAGTTTCAACTGTGCAAAGAACATTCACAGCCGAGACGTCCGGGCTCGCAAAAGCGCGATCGTGCACGATTTGTTTAACACTTGCTCCGGTTGAAGCAATTTGTGCCGCCAGATCTGCCAGGCCGCCGGGTCGATCGCTAATGACGGCCGTGAACCGGCCAAGTCTGCCATCCGCCACCAGGCCGCGTTCAATTACACGACTGAGAACGTTGGGATCGATGTTCCCACCGCAAATCAACAGAACCACCCGTCTTCCGGCCAGTTCTTCTAACTTTCCAGACATACAAGCGGCCAGTGGGGTAGCAGCGGCTCCTTCAACTACGCTTTTTTCCAGTTCAACGAGACGGAGAATTGCCAGGGCGATTTGTTCTTCGCTCACCGTGATAGTGACATCGACGAATGGTCTCGCAATTTGGAACGCATTTGTGCCGACCTGCGGAATAGCCAGCCCATCTGCAAGCGTTGGAAGCATGGCGATTTTGGTCGGTTTGTCCGCTTCAAGCGCGGCTGAAAAACTCGCCACGTTTTCCGCTTCAACAGCGACAACTTTCGCCTGCGGTCGCAACGTTTTCACGGCTAACGAAACGCCTGCGAGCAAACCCGCTCCGCCCACGGGAACAAGTACGGCCTCAAGATCGGGAATCTGTTCAACGATTTCGAGGCCCATCGTTCCCTGGCCGGCGATGATCGCGGGATCATCATAGCCATTGATATACGCAAGCCCTTTCTCCGCTGCGATTTTGTGCGCGTGCGCTCTCGCTTCCCCGAAATCTGTACCGTGCAAAACAACAGTCGCACCGAGTTGCTGGCACGTGCTTACCTTAATCAGGGGCGCGAATCTAGGCATTACCACGGTTGCGGGTACCCCAAGTAATCGGCCTTGATAAGCGAGCGCTTGGGCATGGTTGCCGGCAGAAGCCGCAATGACTCCGCGCTTCTGCTGGTCACGCGATAGTTGTGCCAGCGCATTGCGCGCGCCCCGTTCCTTGAAGCTTCCGGTGCGCTGCAAGTTGTCAAGCTTGCAGAAAATCTTCATGCCTGTGATGTCGCTCAGCGGAATGGAGTGCGGACAGGGCGAATAATAAACCGCGTCCGCGATTCGTTTGCGCGCCGATTCGATGTCCTGAAATGTGACCAAACTTTTAATTCTCGAGTGCTGCCTGCGCTGCAGCCAAGCGCGCAATCGGAATCCGGAACGGGCTGCAGCTGACGTAATCCAAGCCCAGCCGGTGACAAAACTTGACACTCGCCGGTTCTCCACCGTGTTCGCCGCAAATTCCGAGTTTAATATCCGGCCGCGTCTTGCGCCCGAAGTCGCGCGTTATTTCCATGAGGCGGCCTACGCCTTTTTGGTCGATCGAAGCGAACGGATTTGAATCAACTATATCGAGCTCCGCGTACGCGGGGAGAAAACTCCCCGAATCGTCCCGGCTCATTCCCAATGTTGTTTGGGTCAGATCGTTTGTGCCGAAACTGAAGAACTCAGCATCGCGTGCAATCTGGTCTGCGACTAATGCGGCGCGCGGGATTTCGATCATCGTGCCCACAAGATAATTGAATTTAGTGTTCGTTTCCTTGGCGACATCCCCGGCCACGCGGCGAACGATGTCGATTTGGAGCTTCAACTCGCGCGGAAACCCAACCAGGGGAATCATAATTTCAGGACGAACCTTGATGCCTTTGGATTGCACTTCAGCGGCAGCTTCAAAGATCGCACGTGCCTGCATTTCGGAAATTTCCGGGTAGACAATGCCCAGCCGGCAACCCCGGTGACCAAGCATGGGATTAAATTCGTGGAGCTCATGCACGCGGCGAGCGATTTGTTCCACGGCCACGCCCAGCTTGTTGGCAAGTTCATTTTGCTGGGCGTGATCGGTGGGAAGGAATTCGTGGAGGGGTGGATCTAGAAAACGAATGGTGGCCGGCAAACCTTTTAATGCTGTGAAGATTCCAATGAAATCAGCACGCTG
>QHOR01000213.1:4388-6027 GCA_003219395.1 Verrucomicrobiota bacterium
GTACCGGCGAGAATCATCTCACGCATGGCGTCGATCCGATCGCCCTCGAAAAACATATGTTCTGTGCGGCAAAGCCCGATGCCTTCCGCGCCGAACGCGACCGCGTTTGTTACCTGCTCGGGTGTGTCGGCATTTGTGCGCACACCCAGCTTGCGGAAGTGATCCGCCCACTTCATTAGCTTTGCGTACTCCTGGTAAACAATGCTCTTTTTGGGATCGAGAGAACGATCGACTAGCACCTGGACGATTTCCGAGGGCGCAGTTGCGACTTCGCCGGCAAAAACCTCGCCCGCGGTTCCATCGATGGAGATGTAATCGCCTTGGTTCAATGTCGTGCCGTTGGCGCTGAGTGTGCGCTTTTGGTAATCGATCTGGATTCCCGCCGCACCGCACACGCATACTTTTCCCATTTGCCGCGCGACCAGGGCGGCATGCGATGAGACACCGCCGCGCGACGTCAGGATTCCTTCGGCGGCAATCATGCCGCGCAGGTCTTCCGGCGAAGTTTCAATGCGTGCGAGCACGACTTTCTCGCCCTTCTCCGAGCGGATCACTGCTTCTTCGGCATTAAATACAACCCGACCGCAAGCGGCGCCCGGCCCGGCGGCTAGACCAGTGCCTATCTTTCTCGCTTGTTTCGCCGATTGGCGGTCGAAGATCGGCGCTAACAGATGGGCAAGCGAATCCGCAGGGATACGGCGCACCGCATCCTTCCTAGTGATCAATTTTTCATCGACCATGTCGACGGCAATGCGAACGGCAGCATGCCCTGTGCGCTTGCCGTTCCGAGTTTGCAGAATGTAGAGGCGATTTTCCTCTACTGTGAACTCCAGGTCCTGCATGTCCCTAAAGTGACGCTCAAGCGTTGCACGGACCTTCATCAGCTCTTTGTGAGCTGCAGGCATTTCCTTGGCCAGATCGGCAATGGGATGAGGCGTGCGTACGCCGGCAACAACGTCTTCGCCCTGGGCGTTGATTAGATACTCGCCATAGAAAACCTTTTCACCGGTAGCCGGATCGCGCGTAAATGCGACGCCCGTAGCGCTCGTTTCGCCCATGTTTCCGAACACCATCGTTTGCACATTGACGGCTGTGCCCCACTCGTGCGGGATGCTGTATTTTCGACGATAAACAATCGCGCGATCGTTCATCCAGGATCCAAACACTGCGCCAATGGCCCCCCAAAGCTGCGTTTGCGGATCCTGCGGAAAGGATTTTCCCGTACGCTCTTTGATTAAGGTTTTGAATCGTTGCACCAGTTCTTTCAAATCGGCGACCGTTAATCTGACGTCCGGGAAGTCATGTTTGCCGTAGCGTTCATCCTTTAAATGCTCTATAACCGCCTCAAAAGGATCATGATCTTCGCCAGGCCGTTTCTGCACGGCCATGACGACATCTCCGTACATTTGCAGGAAACGTCGGTATGAATCCCAGGCAAAACGCGCGTTGTTTGTTTTTTTCGCGACAACCTCGACGACCTGGTCATTCATCCCGAGGTTCAGGATGGTGTCCATCATTCCCGGCATGGAATCGCGCGCTCCCGAGCGCACAGACACGAGCAAGGGTCGTTCCTTATCGCCAAATTTTCTTCCGACAGAATTTTCGACTTTCACCAGCGCAGCCGCGACTTCCGACTCCA
>QHOR01000214.1 GCA_003219395.1 Verrucomicrobiota bacterium
GTTTTATGTCGCTGATCCTATAGGCAGGGAGACGTCTGTCGAAACACGCGTTTTGCGTTCTTCCCCGCTGTCTTTTACGCGGGACGCAGCAGGTCACCGTTGTGCCGCGAGTTTCCATCGACTCGATCTTAAGGATGCCACCAATGGCGTGCGCTCGATAGTTCATGATATGCGTGCCGAATCCGCGCCCGCGCCGCCGGTGTTTGGCGTAACCATTGTCGCTAACCGTCAGCACAATCGCGTCGTTGGTGCGCTCCAGAGAAATCGTGATCTCGCTCCCATTGGCGTGCTTCAGTGAGTTGGTCACTGCTTCCTGGGCGATGCGATAGAGATTAACCGCCACGTTGTGATCCATTCGCAGAGAGTGGGGGCAGTGACAGCGGCAGCTCACATCGCCACTTGTGCGGGAGCAAAGTTCGCGCAGGGCAGAGGGCAATCCCGACGCGCCGATGTCCATTGGATGTAGTCCGCGCGCCAAATCCCGTGCCGTTTGGGCGTTCGCACTCACTGTCTCTGCAGCTTCTGCCAGAGAATCGGCTGCCGCCTTACTTTGCCTCTCGATCGCCTGCGAGCGCGATTTCAGGAGAAGGGCGCTTGCTGTTAGCTCCTGGCAAAGCGTGTCATGCAGATCGTGGCTGATACGGGCCCGTTCCTGCTCTGTAATGAGGAGAATCTGGTTCTCCAGCATCTGCCGCTGTTCCATCTCCTGGCGCAGCTTCGCATTCGCGCGCTCCAGATCGAGCGTGCGCTCTTGGACCCGCTGGTTGAGCTCGTCGTGCGCGCGCTGCAGTTGCTCTTCTGCCTCATGCTGCTGGGTCGCGTCGCGAGCAATTTTCGCGAAACCGCGGAGCGCGCCTGTTTTCTCGTCATCGAGCCGTCTCATCATACCGTCGACCCAGATGCGCGTGCCGTCCTTGCGAATGTGCCAGCGGCGATCGGTTGCGAAGCCGTTGCGCAGTGCCCTCTCGATCTCCTTTTCCTCTGCCTCGTTCTCGCGATCTTCAGGCGTGAACACGATTTCCCCAGATTGACCCACAGCTTCGCCAGCACTCCAGCCGAATACGCGCTCCGCACCCGCGTTCCAATAAACGATTTCGTTGCTCGGGTTCACCATGAAAATGGCATAATCACGCGCGCCATCGACCATCAATCGATAGCGTTCTTCGCTTTGCTTCCAAGCCGCTTCAGCTTGTTTCAAATCCTGGATATCCGTGGCAGATCCGACCCAGCCAACGGTGCGATTCTGGTCCCGCAAGGGTACAGTCCGTCCAATAAACCAATGATACTCTCCGGCGGCGTTACGCAGCCGGTACTCGCACTCAAATACTTCGCCAGTCTTGAGTGCGCGCTGCCATCGTTTGTTCGAAATCGACGCGTCGTCTGGATGAATAAATGCCTGCCAGATCAAAGCAGCCGATCGCTTGGAATTCAGCCCTGTATACTCGTACCAGCGGCGATTAAAGTAGTTCGTGTGTCCATCAGCGTCGTTTGTCCAGACGATCTGCGGAATCGCATCGAGCAGCCGGCGCACCGGTCCCTCACTTTTGCGCAGCAGCGCGTCGTACACTGCGTCCAACTCGGCTGCGGGCATTGACGCCGCTGTGGCAGTTGCGGCTTGCTGCTGTGGCGTGTCGTCGGACATTCGGCTGTCTCCTAAAAAGTCGGAGCAACAAACCGACTCCACGTCAGGCGGCTATTATCTCCGTAAGGAATGATCGCAACTGACAGACTGCGCGGTTCGACTTATCGCTAACCGGTCCCCGGCCGAAGCATCTTTAATCAGTCGTGCGGCGTCCTTTGCTGCCCACGCGCACTCTCCTACCGCCATTCCCAATCGCAGTGCTCGGTTTCCTAGGTGCGCTCGCTGCTCTCGACACGCCTTCCCAAGGCGTGTCGCCGATTTCCCTAGATCGACAACTTTCTGTTGCGACCTCCCACCGTATAGTTTTCTCCCCAAAACCGCTCCCGCCGTAAAGTTAATTCCCATTAACGCCCTCGTCACTTTACCTTCGTATGTCGCTGATCCCATCAGCTCCATTGAAACTCAGTCGCTACCCTCGCTTCTTCACTGCTACCCTCGCAGCTTTACCTTCTATCTCGGAAATCCCTTTCCTCGATTGCAAGCAGGCCACACCGCAAACATCGTCACAAATGATTCTCGTTTGGGGCAGGGTTGGTTGTTCCCGATCTGTGGCAACAGGACCAGTGCGTTTCGGCCACAGATTAACACAGCCGAACGACTAGGCCGAGGGCAGCGGTGGAGTTTCGGGCAGAAATCCCATCAAACGAACACAGATTATTTTTCTTACGCTTAGCTGGCGCGACTGTAAGCGATCTCGATCGTCTTAATCTCGCGACCGGCGTGTTCCTCGAACCACTCCAGGGTGTAGTGATTGCCGTCGATCAGTCTAATCTGCTCGCGTACTTTGGTTCGTTTGCCGGGCTGGGGTGCGGTCTCGGCTATGTAGGTGAATGTGCGTGATGGCGCATCATATGTGCCTTCGAATACCGTCACGGACGTGCTCGCGTTGTCTATCCAAACAGAGACGAACCTCTGCTTTATATTATCATAGCCTTCAATTTCTTTGCCTTGGAAATTCGCGCGCTCGAGTTCGCCACTCGCACCGGGAAGCATCTCAACGTTGAAATCAGCCAGGTAATAGCGGCCGGCCATGATCGGCTGCCTGTTTACGATGCCCTTAGTTTCGATCGGCGGTTTGTCAGGTCCACGCGAGATTTTCAAGATGTAATTCCACTTCCCGGCGAGCTCACCGAGCAATTGATGGTTTGCACCCGGCTTGCTGGCATCATTGGCGTTCCGATCGTCCGATAACGCCAGCTGCACGGTGGCACTCACTACGGCGAAGACGATAAGTGCTACTGGAAATTGTCTCATAGAGCTATGATGTGGTTATGCAATCGGACCCGCAAGATCGGGACAACGCTTGGCTTGGAACTGGCCGGGCGACGGCTTGAAAATTTTCGCGGTCAGCGAACGCAAAGCCGAAAATCTGCATCAACGCCGCCGGATACAGCTGCGTACTCACTCCATATCCGGGTAAGGACCTTTACCACCTTCGGTGATGAACCGGTCGATCCGCGCGGTAACAACGGGCAACGGTACCGAGCCGAGCTCGAGCACGGCATCGTGGAAAGCGCGGATGTTGAAGTTTCCTCCAAGCGTTTTCTCCGCTTTTTCTCGGGCACGCACGATGGCGAGCTCGCCCATATAATACGAGAGGGCTTGCCCGGGCCAGGCGATGTAACGGTCCACTTCCGTTTCAATCTCATGCTCGGGCAGCGCGGTGTAATCGTGCATGTACCTGAGCGCCTGTTCGCGCGTCCACCCTTTGGAATGAATCCCGGTGTCTACCACCAGCCTCGCGGCGCGCCAGATCTGATAACCCAGCATGCCAAAACGCTCGTATGGCGTGTTGTACATGCCCATTTCCTGGCCCAGCTTTTCACAATAAAGCGCCCAACCTTCGCCGTACGCGGAAATGTAATCGAATCGCCGAAACTCCGGCTGGTTCTTGTGCTCGAGCGCGATGGGAATTTGGAATGCATGTCCGGGCGCGGACTCGTGCAACGTCAGCGCGGGCAGATTGTAGAGCGGGCGATGCGGCAGATCATATGTGTTCAGGAGATAAATGCCCGGACCGCCACGGCCTGAAGTATAAAAGGGCGCAAGATCGGCCGGAACCGGTTTGATGGTGAAACGCATCCGCGGCAGATAACCAAAGTATTGCGAAGATTTGCCGTCGAATACTTTCGCAATCCAGGCGGCGCGATTGAGCAGATCCTGCGGTGTTTTCGCGTAGAACTGCGGATCGTCACGGAGAAATTTCAGGAATTCCGGAAACTCACCTTTGAATCCGGATTCGTGCATCGCGTCGACCATCTGCTGATGCAATTTGGCAACCTCCGC
>QHOR01000215.1 GCA_003219395.1 Verrucomicrobiota bacterium
AAATCCGATGAGAATTACAATCGCCTCCATTCTAGTTTCAGTCGCAATCTGCCTGGGTATGTTCGCTGCTGCCCCCGAGAATCTCCACATCTCCGTTCGTGCTACGGGAGATAAAAGGTCCGAACCCTCAGAGTAAAGATACCCCCTCCGCGGTTGGCGATACACGCTCGCCAATCCGCCACCTTATCGTGGTTGTCGGCGAGAATCGTAGCTTCGATAACGTGTTCGGTACTTATGTGCCGTCGGGCTCTCAGACAATATGGAACCTGCTTTCCAAAGGTATCGTATTCAACAACGGTCAACCGGGGCACAATGTTGCTCTGGCGGCGCAGCAACAAGCGACCGACACCGCCACATACGAGTTGAATCCCACGCAGACCGGAGCATTTGGTAACCTGCCGCAGCCGAACACTACTCTCAGCGCGTTACCAGTCGGGCCGTGCATACTCGGCGAACTTTTTTTTAAGAGTGACGCGTTTTGCAGCGATGTGGGACTTGATGCCACGTCCCAAGGTCTCCTTCAGGTCCTTGGCACCGGTCAGAGTCTCTATTTTCCTCCGGACCTACTTCCGGTACCGGATTGCCGTTATCCATCGAATTTGCCGAATGCGCCTTACTCGCTGATAGGCGCCTCCTTGCAACTGAACAACTGTGTGCCGTTGCCACCCTTCCCGATAACCAACCCGAATAACACGAGTAACACAGGTGACCCGGTCCATCGTTTTTATCAAATGTGGCAACAGTCGGATTGCTCTGTTGCCAACATCACGCCGGAGAATCCGAGCGGCTGCAAGGGCGACCTTTTTACCTGGGTTGCAATAACGGTGGGCTGGGGTTTTTTTAACCCGCCGATGACAGACCAGGACACCTATCAAGGTGGCGTAGCAATGGGCTTCTATAATATGGCGCAGGGTGATTTCCCGTACTTTCTGGACCTGGCGGAGAACTATGCCATAAGCGACAATTATCACCAGCCTGTGATGGGCGGCACTGGCCCAAACTCGCAATTCTTGTTCACGGGTGACGTGTATTACTCTACCGACGCGAACGGAAATCCGGCCGTACCTGCTGCTGATTTAATCGAGGATCCTAATCCCAGAACTGGCACGAACAATTTCTACAATAACGACCACTTTAATAGCACAGACCCGGGTAACACAGGTGTCGCTTTCACTAACTGTTCAGATAACACGCAGCCCGGCGTTGAGCCGATCATGAGTTACCTGCACGCTCTGCCGTACCCCGCGTTTAACCATGGCAACTGTGATTCGAACCATTGGTACCAACTCAACAACGATTATCCTTATTACACCCACACCGGCACAATAATCAGCAATCAGGATACGAACGAATTTCCGGCAGGTCCTTCTTTTTCGATCGGTCCGCAGACCCTCCCGACCATAGGGGACGCATTATCAGCCAACGACCTCTCGTGGAGATACTATGGAGGCGGCTTCGATGTGGCGGCTCATGACCTGCCAGAGAACCAGCTTTACTGCGCGATTTGCAATGGTTTCCAGTATGCCACCTCGATCATGACGACATCTTTGCGCCAAAACTTGGTCGATTTAACGCAGTTTTATACCGATGTTGCCAACAACCAGCTGCCAGCCGTGTCCTTCATAAAGCCCGATGTGCTGCTCGATGGTCATCCTGGCAGCTCAACACCGGCATTGTTCGAGGCTTTTGTCCGCAAAATAGTGAACGGTGTAAAGGCGAACGATCAGCTGTGGAGCGACACAGCAATCCTAATCACATTTGACGAAAGCGGCGGCCTCTATGACTCGGGATACATTCAGCCGATCGATTTCTTCGGCGACGGGCCGCGCACGGTGATGATCGCGGTCTCACGCTTTGCCAAACGCGGCCACGTCGACCACACCTATGTGAATTTCTGAAACCGGTCACCGTGAGAATTTCGCACTTGTCAGACCGTAACTTATTTTCTTCGACACTATTCTGTGAATCGTGACGGACAAACTGACCAACCAGCCGGAGAACGTCTCTGAGCTGTGGTATGCGGATGCGAACACCAGCTGCGTTTTATGTCATTCTCTGTCGAAGAAGCGCCGAATCTTTTGAAGTACAACCGCGATGAGACTACCGTCTGTTTTGTTAAGCAGCCGGAAATGCCAAAGGAAACAGCGGCCGCTCACTGGCTATGTTCTCCATACTCGCCGTAGCAACGACGGATGAAAATTTGCGACGACCAAAGATCGCCGCTACAAACCGTTATGCACGCCCAAGCCTCTGTTGCCGCTCTTCCGTATTCACGGGCTAACCCGTTTCCCGCCAGGCTTCTGATAAATCGTCGCCTGAGCGGACCGGAGTCGGCAAAAGACACCCGCCATTTTGAACTGGATCTGACCGGATGGGGATTGAACTTTGAAGTGGGCGATTCCCTTGCAGTGTATCCAACGAATGATCCAGGCCTTGTAGAGGAAATAATTCACGCGCTGGGCGCCACAGGGGATGAACAGGTCCCTCGCCCAAGAGGAGCGCCAACACCATTGCGCGACGCGTTACTTCGTGACTACAGCATCACACAGCCAACGCCGAAGTTTTTACGGGCAATTGCCCATCGCGCGAACGCTGCGCCGCTGCTCGGCGATCTTCTGGCCCCTGAGCGTAAGCAAGATCTTGGTACCTACCTCTGGGGGATGGAGGTAATTGATTTTCTTATTGAGCATCCGTCGGCGCGGTTCACTCCCGAGGAATTTGTCGGTTTGCTCACAAAATTGCAGCCGCGTCTTTATTCAGTGGCTTCGAGTTTAAAGGCATATCCGGACCAGGTACACTTCATCGTAGACGTCGTGCGCTATGAGAGCCACGGTCGCGTGCGCAAAGGAGTCGCTTCATCCTTTCTGGCCGAACGTGCTGATGACGTGCCTGTGCCGGTTTTTCCGAGCGTGGCAAAACATTTTCATTTGCCCGAGGAGGCGGACGTTCCAATCATCATGGTGGGCCCCGGAACTGGAGTGGCGCCATTCCGCGCCTATTTGCAGGAGCGCAGAGCGACTGGAGCAAAGGGAAAGAACTGGCTCTTTTTCGGATCGCAGCATCAAAAGTGCGATTTTGCCTACGGCGAAGAATTTGAGACGTTCAAAAAAGAAGGCCTTCTTACCCGGCTCGACTGCGCATGGTCACGAGATCAACCCGAAAAGATTTATGTCCAACATCGAATGAACGACAACGGCGCTGAGATTTGGAAATGGCTCGATGGCGAGGGTGCGCATTTTTTTGTGTGCGGCGACGCGAAGCGAATGGCAAAAGATGTCGATGCAACGCTGCGAAAAATCGTGCAGGAGCAGGGCGGCAAAAGTGTCGATCAAGCCAATGAATACGTTGAAAAACTCAAGAGTGACAAACGTTACAAGCGCGATGTGTACTAGGAATGACAAACCACGAATGTCGAATGACGAAGGAATAACCAAATGGAAAAACTAAATTGTTCCATGTGCATTCGAATTTCGTCATTTTCGTCATCTGTGGCATAGTAAGAGGAGGGGCTTAAAGCGATGTACGAGAACACTGAATTCACATTGGGCCGCGATTGCGAAGCGATCCAGATTCCGAGCGGGCAAAAGACAACAATCCCAGCTGGAACCAAAGGGGTAATTACACAAAGCCTGGGCGGCAGCTACACGATCGCGACGTACCAGGGTTTGGCACGAATCGAAGAGAAAGATCTCGATGCTCTGGGTCTTGAAAAGCTTCAGGCGCAAGCAACTCAAAAGCCGGCGGCGCGCTCCACAAACGGAGAGGTGTCAGAAGAAGACGTCTGGAATCAGCTTCGGCAATGCTACGATCCAGAAATCCCGGTCAATATAGTTGATCTTGGTCTGGTTTATGATTGCCGCTTGGTTAAGAAAGACGACGGCGGCGCTCGGGTGGAAGTGAAAATGACCCTCACTGCGCCCGGTTGTGGCATGGGGCCAGCCATCGCACACGACGCGCAGAGCAAGATTTTGTCGATCGACGGCGTGGATGAAGCGGATGTCCAGCTTGTCTGGGATCCGCCATGGAATCAAAACATGATCAGTGAGGCCGGCCGGATGAAGCTCGGCATGGTCTAGTTCTGATGTTCCTGTAATTCTGGACCAAGCGAAGAATTTCTGATCATCTGGTCGGGTGGCGCGCTCGCACATTGGTGAAACATTTATGCTTCGTTCTGCTGGCCAGAGCCGGCTACATCAGGAATTTTGTGACATTTTTTATTCTCGCATTGACAATACCGGCTTGGATTTTAGACTCGCCATCCCCGGAAGCGCTTGAAGTTGAAAAATTCCAAAGCGCATTTTAGAAATCGATATGCCTTTAACTGAACTTATCTTGACGGAGAACATTCCCGGCTTGGGCGCCGAGGCAGACCTGGTCAAGGTGCGCCGCGGCTATGCGCGGAATTTTCTCCTGCCGCGCGGAAAAGCACATGAGGTAAGTCCGGGTGCATTACGTCAGCTCGATGCGTTGAAGCAGAAGCGTGCCGAGCGTGAAGCGCGTGAGCTGAATGAAGCGGAAGAACTGGCGCGCCGAATCAGCAAGGCGCGATTCGTCTTTACGCTGGAGACCGGCGAGACCGGCAAGGCTTTTGGATCGGTTACTGCACAAGACATTATGAACCGCATCAAAAATGAAGTGGGTGCGGAGATTGACCGGCATAAGATTGTTCTTGAGCGCCCCATCAAAGATACGGGCGAACATGAAGTCGCCATCAAGTTACATCACGATGTGACCGCACAGCTAATTTTTCAGGTGAAGTCCGCAGAACAACCCCACGAACGGGGGGCTGAGGCGGAGGGCGGTGCGAGCGACGAGCCTGAAAAGCGAAGGAAAACCCGATTTTTCCACAGGAAAAAAGAAGAAAAAAAAGAAACCAAGTAAATGGCGACTCAATCGTCCGCGTGGACAGGAGAGAAGCCTCGCAAAGCGGGAAATGGCGCTGGCCGAGGTTCGGCGGCACGAAGCGGCGAAAATGTTATTCCCATTTCGCCCACAGGTTCTGCACAAGATATTCACCGTACTCCGCCACACAGCGTTGAGGCGGAACAGGGTGTGCTCGGATCGATGCTGCTCTCGCCGCGGGAAGCCATCGCCGAATGCGTTGAGAAAATTAATGAACAATATTTTTACATACCTGCTCATCAGACGATCTACACTGTGCTCGTCGACCTTTGGAATGCCGGGCAGGCGATCGACCTGATCACGTTTACCCAGGTCTTACGGGACCGGAACCTGCTTGAAACCGTCGGTGGCGCGGCATTCGTCACAAGTTTATTCACCTTCGTTCCGACGGCGGCGAATCTTGAGTACTACCTGGAGATTGTTCGCGACAAATACATCCTGCGCCAAATCATTTCCGCTGCCACTGAGAGTGTCCGGCGCGCCTATGAGGAGCAAGATGAAGTGAACGCTCTTCTGGACGAAGTAGAGCAGCGCATTTTCGCCGTGGGCGAAGATCGTTTCAAGGGACAGGTGCTCTCGATGAAGGACCAGGTAATGGAAGCCATCGAGGCAATAGAGAAGCTCTACGAACGCAAAGGCGGCATTACCGGCATTTCCAGTGGCTTCGTCGAATTCGATCGGATGACCAGTGGCTTGCATCCTTCGGAAATGATCGTCATTGCAGCGCGCCCGAGCATGGGAAAAACCGCCCTAGCCATGAATATCGCCGAGCACGTCGCGATCAATGAGAAACTTCCGGTGGGCGTTTTTAGCTTGGAGATGAGCAGCCAACAGCTTGTGCAACGGCTGCTTTGCTCGCGAGCGCGTGTGAATCTGCAGAAAGTGCGCGACGGCTTTCTCGGCGAGCGTGATTTCCCGAGTTTGACTGCCGCCGCTTCAAAGCTAGCGGAAGC
>QHOR01000216.1 GCA_003219395.1 Verrucomicrobiota bacterium
GACAAATGGCGCCCAGTAATAAGGATGTCGCCACGTTGCCTGTTTGCCTCTTAGCAGTGTCAGCTTTGCTTGCCTCAGAGCCTCGTCTTTGGACTGGCCTTTTTTGAGATTCGCATAAAAAGATTTCATCAACTCGGCCGTTGCCGTGTCGTTGACGTTCCAAATGCTCGCCACTACGCTGCGTGAGCCCGCATAAAGAAACGCCCGCGTCAATCCGAGCACCCCTTCGCCGCCGACGACTTTGCCCAGTCCCGTGCGACATGCGGACAGAGTTACCAGATCGGAATTAAGCTTGAGCCGCATGATTTCGCTAATCTGCAGGATGCCATCTTCTTTCTCGCCTCCCGGCATGGAAAGGAAGACACCCGATCGCGAAGGAACGTCTTCGTCGACTAAACCGTGCGCGGCAAAGTGCACGTAGCGATAATTAACCAGCGGCGCACTCTTGACGTTTGGTTCGTTTGCTTCGGCTCCAAGAAATATCTTGCGCTGCGAGTCAGAAAACAGCGCGCCGATGTTCATAACTTCGGTGCGCGTGTAGGGCAATCTACGCAAGTCGAGGCCGCGTTCAGTTGCGAGCTTTGCCGCCGGCGAGTTGGAAGCTTTTCGTTGCGGCTCAAGGTCCGCGGCATCGTAAATCGGATCGCCGAAGGCGATGAACGTCGGGGCCGCCACGGGCTGCTGCAATTGTTCGACGGCAGCAAGCGCAGATGCTGATGGCGCGTAGCCGATCGCGAACCGCTCGACCAAATACTCGTTGAGCGCGCCTCTTCGTTCCACTGACAGTGTTTCGAACGGCACGTAGGCCAGCGCTTTGTCCGGCACTATCAGAAGCCTTCGCACCGAAGCAAAATGATCCTGGAACGGAGCCAGCAGAATCTTATACAGTCGGGCGCCGCCGGCATTCAGCTTGGCGATCGAACGCGCAGTCGTGATCGCGTCGGATCTTTCTGAAAGCATCTGGCGATATTCGGAAACCCCCTGGCTCAACTCTCTTTCCGGCGGCAGGGGCGCGAAGAATATCTGGTCTTTGAGAACCAACCAGGCAAACGACTTTTTAGTGCCCAGAACGTATTCGATCAGTCCCGTCTGCGGGTCGAGTAATTCGCGTTGGATGCGTTCGGTTGAGAATGGCTGCGGGTGTTTCAGGTTCGCGTAGAGCGGATTGGTGCGGCGCACTTCAAGTTGAAATTGCTCTAGAGATTCTTCCCCGGCGGCTAAGTCCTTTTTCAGTTGTAGCTCGCGTTCAGCCGGGACATTCTCCTGCCATAACTGCCGTTGCGCGTCGGAGATGCGACCCAGAATAGCGTCTTCGTTGCGGAGCAGTTCGGGAGGCAAAGCTTTTCTTAACTCAGCTCTCGACTCTGCCAGCGAGTCGAGAAACTCGCGGCCGTGGTAAGACTCAGCCACCGCCTGGGCCTCGTCTTGTTTTCCCCGCGCCGCGAGCAAATCGATCGTCGTCAAATAGATGTCGCTCTTGCTCGCGAAGAACTCGGCCCTCGAAGTTTCGGTCGATACCGAAAGCAGTCGCGCTCTCTCAATCAATCCAATTGCCGAGCGCAGATTTGCCAACGCTTCATCGTTGTGATGGAGCTGCAGCTGTGCTTGCGCCTGGGTGTAGAGCACGCTCGCCTGCACGGATGGATCTGCGCCGCTGCGACGTAACAGTGCCAGGGCCTCGGTGGCCGACGCCAGTGCTTCGTTGAGTTTGCCCATCTCCAGTTGAACGTGCGCGAGGACGGCCAGGGCCTCGCCTTCGGCGAAAGCGATTTTTGTGTTTCGCTCGAACGCCAGCACCTCCTGGAGCAATTCCAAAGCTTTCGGTTTGTTGTCCGATTCAAAATGGGCCAGCGCCAGATCCAGCCGCACTTCGTTTTTTAGCGAGTCGCGTATCTCAGAGGACCTTAGGCTCAACGCCTCGTCGGCATATTTCACAGCTTGCTGATAATTAGTACGGTTCAGTTCCAGGTTCACCAGCTTGCCTAACGTGCTGAACTCGACCAACTCATCGTGCAGCTCACGCGACATCCCGAGCGCCTCCAGCAGAATCTTGTCAGCCTTAACATAGTCGTGAATATCGGTGTAGACGCGGCCGATGTTTCCCAACAGCGAAGCTTCCGCGGCGCGGTTGTGCTGCTCGCGTTGCAAATTCAGCGCCTGGTTGTAGAAGTACAACGCGTCATCGTATTGTCCGGCCTCGACCATCAAGACTCCAGCGCTTCGTAAGGCCAGCGCCTGTTGGCGCGTGTCGCCTGCCTCAGCGGCCAACGCCGCCGACTGCTTGAAAGGATCGATCGCTTCGTCGAGGCGCCCGGTGTGAAAGCGACCCAGCGCGATGTACATCAACGAGCGCGATTGCCGGAGCTTGTCGCCGATCTGTTGACTGAGTATCAGCGCTTGTTCGCCCTTCTCGGCAATGCCCTCGAACGTGCCTTTCGCCATGAGCTGGCGAGATTCATTGATAAGCTGATCGACGCGAGCTGCTTCGGGTGATGTAGGACTTGGTGTCGGTATCTGCGCACGCAGAATGTTTGAAGACATCAGCAGAGCGAGGACGATCAGCAGTGCGGATGAGATGAGTCGGCGAAGCGGACGCCGGCATAAAGACTTCCACCCCAGCCGAGATGCCCGGCTGGGGACCCCGGCCTGCGGCGAAGCGCAGCGAAAACCCAGGGCCCGAAGCGAAGAAGCTTCATCAGCCCGTGAAGGAGGGCGGCAGCATGATCGTTTTTGCACCACCACTAACATTTGGAATCGTTGCTACTATCGCCCGCTTTCGCGGACTCGGAATCAACTTCACTCGTTTTCCTGGGGCTTGTGCCCCAGGCTTTATGCTGACGCCTGCCTCCGCAGGCTAAATCATGACCCTGCGCTCCCGGCACACATCATTGCTTCACCACCCGTAGATCGAATTCGGCCAGCAGTTCGCGTTGGGTCTGATTTACGCCGTAGAGTCTGACGCGCTAATCACCTGAATTCAGTTGCGCCGCGGCCACGCTAACCGACAAAGAGCCTGAACGATTTGGATGCGCGCCATTGATCGTGTCGATTAGTGTCTTACTTTTTGTCAGGATCTCAACCGAAAAACTCCGAAAGCGATTGCTTGATTCAGTGGGAATGAGGAAACGAACTCGAGTCGCCACAGTGGGAATTGTAAGTTGGGCTGCAGCAGACGTGTCGCGGCTCGATTCCAGTGTCACCGAGGGCACGTTCTGCGCCACCAGGTTCTGATCGGGGCGCCCTCCACTTTTGTGCTCGAGCTCATCCAATCGCTGTTCCAGCTTTGCGCGTTCTTCCCGCTCAGTATCCAATTGGCGTTGTTTCTCTTCGGCATCGCGTCTGTCGTTGTCGACTGATTGCCGCGCTCCCGCTTCTGATGTCTGTCTCGCTTGTCGCTCGTTCGCAATCTCTTTTTGCAATTAAGCGCGACTGAGCGACAGCCAAACGACCGCAACCACGAGCAGCAAACAAGCCGCGAATGAGACCGCCAACGCAGGTCGCCACCAACCCGGATTCCAAAAACCAGCAGCTGCCTTTTGGGCCTCGACGGGCGCAAATGCGCCGGTGGCCGAGGCATGGCGAACTCCAGAGACGAATCGCGTAGTCGTCTGCGCCTGCGCAAAGCAATCGTCGCATTCAAAAAAGTGCTCCTGAAACGCTTGCCGATCTGCGGACGAAAGCCGATTCAGGACGTATTGCTCGACGATTCCCTGCTCGATGATTTCCTCGTGAGTCATTCTCTCCAATCCATAGTGCGGACGCCGGGCCGTATGTATCAGCCGCGCTTC
>QHOR01000224.1:0-6238 GCA_003219395.1 Verrucomicrobiota bacterium
TTAGTGATAGGTATCGCCGTTCCTCTGATCGGAGTAGCAGCCGCGATTGGCCTGATGCTGTTTTTTGTTGGCGCTATTGCCGTTGTGATGCGTGCTCGCTGGTACTCACACCTACCGTGGCCGACCACGTATCTCTTGTTGGCTATTGGCTCACTCGCGTTACGACTGGCAGTCTCATGAAAATTTTTGGAAAAATGTCGAAATGTGTGGACGGAAAACGTCAGCATTATGAGGTCGCAAAGTTTTCCGGCGCGATATCACACAAAAACCAAATAAAGGAGAGAAAAAAATGAAAACCATACAACCACGAATGAAAAATCCCGCGATGCTGATTCCTGACGCGATGCAGCCACTGATGGCTTTTGTGGCAGCTGTTAGGAAAAGCGGTGTGTCCCAGCGCACGCTTGATCTCGTCCACCTTCGCGCCAGCCAGATCAATGGCTGTAGTGTCTGCGTCGACATGGGTTGTCGAGAGCTTAAGAAGGCGGGGGAGACAGACGAGCGTTTGTTCTCTGTAGCAGCCTGGCGTGAAGCGCCTTATTTTACCGAAGCCGAACGCGCGGCGTTGGCACTTGCGGAAGCAGTCACGCGGCTTAGCGACCAGTCGGATCCAGTACCGGAAGAAGTCTGGAACGCGGCCGCTCTGCATTATGACGAGAAGACGCTGGCCGCTCTAATCCTCTGGATTGCCACGACGAACCTTTTCAACCGTGTTAATGCCAGTACGAAACAAGTGGCCGGCGAGCAGCCGTGGAGTAGGCGCTAAAGAATACGATCCAAAACCAACAACCCAATATTATGAAATACGCATTACTTGTTCACCAATCACAGGAACACTTCGATCACCGCGATGACAAAGCTGCGGTGGCGGCAGGTCGCGCTTACGCCGAGGCGCTCCAAGCGGCTGGCGTCTTTGTTGCCGGCGCAGGATTAGATTCTCCCAGGAACGCCACCACGGTCACGGTGCGCGGCGGGAAACGGCACGTCCACGATGGTCCATATGCGGAGACGAAAGAATTTCTCGCCGGATTCGGCATTATCGACGTTCCGGACCTGGACGCGGCGTTGGAATGGGCTGCTCGCCATCCCGCTGCAGGTTTTGCCACCATCGAGGTGCGTCCGTTGATAGGGATTGGAGTCGCAGACGCCAGAACTCGTTAGGCGTTATAATAGGTTGACGAAGAAACGCCTCGCCTCAGCATTACTGATGTGACCCATGCAGCAGTGGTAAATTGGCCGTCCAAAAAGTATGAGCAACATCCCAAAAAAGCAGTTGTCCGCAAAACAACGTGAAGAGCTACTCACAGCGTTACAAACCCGTTTTGAGAACAACATGAACCGCCATAAAGGTTTGAACTGGGATAAGGTGCAGGCCCGGCTGCAAGGGAATCCTGAAAAATTGTGGTCACTCAATGAAATGGAAAGCACCGGCGGCGAACCGGACGTTGTTGGTCATGATCACAGGACGGGCGAATACGTTTTTTATGATTGTTCAGCGCAAAGTCCCAAAGGTCGCACCAGCCTGTGTTACGACCGTGAAGCGCTCGATTCGAGGAAGGAACATAAACCAAAAAACAATGCCATGGACATGGCCGCGTCCATGGGTGTTGAGCTTTTAACGGAAGAACAATATCTGGAGCTCCAGAAACTGGGAGATTTCGATACGAAGTCGTCGAGTTGGGTGAAAACGCCTGCGGACATGAGACAACTCGGCGGTGCGCTCTTTGGCGATCGCCGCTTCGGCCGTGTTTTCTTTTATCATAACGGCGCGGAGTCTTACTACAGCGCAAGGGGATTCCGCGGCTCCCTAAGGGTGTGATTTGGAGTTGCACTTTGTTACCCTGGAGTGCTCGTGTAATTGGACACCTTAATTTGAGGTTGAGAAGCTTGTTGTCTTGTTAGCTGATGAGTGAATCTGCTTGCCAGGCAATTGAAACCGTAGTGCAGGATTCGTATGGCCGCCTCATCGCTTATCTCGCCGCTCGCTCGGGCGACGTCGCTGGCGCAGAAGACGCCCTCGGCGATGCTTTGGTCGCGGCGTTGAACCGATGGCCCGCCGAAGGAGTGCCAGACAAACCGGAGGCGTGGCTGCTGCATGTCGCGCGCAATCGCCTGATTGACGCCACTCGCCGAAAACAGGTGCGCGAAAAGTCTGAGACGTTTCTCCGGCAAATCGCAGAGGATGCGGCGACTGTCGCGAAAACACACGAGCATTTTCCGGACGAACGACTAAAACTTCTTTTCGTCTGCGGGCATCCGGCAATAGATCCCGCAGCGCGCACACCGCTGATGCTGCAAACAGTTCTTGGCATTGATGCCGCGCGAATTGCGTCGGCGTTTCTGGTGTCACCTGCTTCCATGAGCCAGCGACTCGTCCGGGCAAAAAACAAAATTCGTGACGCCGGAATTCCTTTTCGCGTACCCGAATCTCCAGAACTGGAGGAACGGGTTTCGTTTGTTCTCGATGCTATTTACGCGGGTTACACGACCGGCTGGGAAAGCCTGATGGAAACTGCTTCTACCCATCATGCGATCGCCGCGGAGGCCGTCGCGTTAGGACGAATGTTGACGCAGCTAATGCCCCGCGAACCTGAAGCTCATGGCTTGCTTGCGCTGATGCTGCATTGTGAAGCGCGACGCGCGGCGCGTTACACACCTGAAGGTAAGTTTGTGCCGCTGGATCAGCAGGACATGGCGCTTTGGTCGGAATCGATGATCGACGAAGCTGAGCGACATCTCTTCTCGGCTGCAAGGTTGCAGCGAATGGGACGCTATCAATTGGAAGCTGCTATTCAATCCGTTCACGCTGTTCGAGCGAAAACCGGACACATTGATTGGAAAGAAATCGCTTTGCTCTACGAGGGCTTGGTGCGAATCGCGCCCAGGATCGGTTCCCTTGTTGGGCGAGCCGTCGCAATCGCGCAAGCAGGCGAACCAGCTGCTGGGTTTGCCGCGCTTGAAAAGATCTCCGCGGATCAAACGCTCAGTTATCAGCCGTATTGGGCAACGCGCGGACATCTGCTTCGCTTACTGAACCGGAACGATGAAGCGGTCGAAGCTTTCAACCGGGCCGCAAGCCTCACAGACGATCCAGCGTTGCGTGAACATCTTCTCCAACTTGCTGCGGCAGGTGTCGGCTAGTTCGCCACTGGAGACATTCGCTGTGTCGTGTTTGGCTGAGTTGGCCAGCAGTGTGACATCGGTCAGACGTCGAAATCACCCGCGGGTCTGCGACATCGTGAGATCATTGAGTGTATCGGGCAGAAGTCTGTAAGAGCTCGATATCGAAGCCGTGATATCGGATTGACATTCAGCTTGGCTGCGTCCGCACTCAGAGACCTTCACGCCGGCACGTACACTGTATATCCGCGGGGAGGTGCCCAGACATTAATCCACCCGGACTCGTTAGTCCGTTTTTCCTCCGGGGCGTTAACAGCGTCACGGCCGTTCCACGCGGCGGGAGCGAGTCGCGTGTCGTTCCACTTTGTGTGAACCCAGCTACCGTTCCAACTCAGCCCTCTTTTATCGCCATCCCCCGGGCGTTGCATGACGTACAGGTCATCATTCACGTATAGCACTTGTGTTTGGCCAGCAGCGTCTTGTTCGTGAACCTTGATCAGCGCGTCGATGCCCTTTTGATTATCTGGCTGGGCGAGGTCCCAGTTGAAGTAATCCTGCCAGAACACACAAGGATAACCTTCGTGCGTGAGGATAAACGCGTAGGCGAGCAGCTTGTCGTTAATGATTGGACTGTCACGAACCACATCGTGGTTCTCTACGAAAGTGACCGCTTGTGCCGGTCGATCCCACATTAGCACCCCGCGGTCGGTGAGCTTGCGAAGACTGAATCCGTAGCTATCGCACAAGTCGCGCAGTCGCCAGCGCAGCGGAAAATCAAAAGCGCCTACCGGGTTGTCAGACCAGGCGTTCGCTTCATCGAGCCAATCATCAATTGTGCGTTCGCTGTCCCAGCATTCGCCGACGGCATACGCAGTTCCTGAATCGAACGCACCATCCAGCCGCCGTAACCTTTGACCATGTCATAGCGGAATCCATCGAACCCAACTTCTTCCAAGAGCCATCGGGCATAGCTAATTAGCTCGCTGTAAACCAGAGGCGTGCGATGACAAAGGTCGGGCATGTCACCGAACGTGGCGCCGTCCCAGGTCTCATATTGACTGGGATGAAAACATTTCCAATCGCGCGGAAATTTGCCGCTCTTGGGGTCGAACTTCGTCCAGCGTGACTGGCCGTCGATCGGATTTAGTTCCTGCGCATCACCGCCGCTGTTATGATTAAAGACTAAATCCGCATAGACTTGTAGCCCCAGCCCATGAGCAGACTGGATAAGCTCAAGTAATTCAGCTTTCGAACCGAACCAGGTAGGCGCGCCACCTTTCTGATCGAACTCGCCGAGGTCATAGTAGTCATACGGATCGTAGCCCATCGATTTCCATCCAGCAGCTTTGTTTGCCGGGGGAAGCCATAGCGCGGTGAAACCGGCATGTGTGATTACCGGCAGGCTCGATTTAATAAAAGTCCACCACTGATGCTCGCGATTCTCCAATTTGGGACAATCCCAATAAAACGTTTGTAATATGACTCCCATAGTTGCCGTTCACGTCCGGCCTGTTACAGCGTGGTCAGATTAAGAACAAGCAATGACTGACAAGGCGCAATCAGAAGGCGAGACGAAAGGTAAACATTTTGGGAATGGATCACGTCCGCATGTTCGTCCAATCCAGACAATCAATGCCAGGCCGGTAATCGATATAAGCTAGTGATCGGTTAAAATGACGTGAAGCAATCAGCAATACAGCGCGAAACTGATTACGAGGCCGCCCGAAGCCACGATCAAACATAAATGTGAAAATCAGGAGGCAAATTCGATTCGACGCGCTCGTTGTTCTCGCGGCCATGGTCATTCAAATGTTCGTTGCCCACAAATCCGGAGGAGGCCTTGCTCCGAAAAGCTCCCAACATGCGTTTTATCGAACGGTTCAGGTTGACGGAGTTTCAATTTTTTACCGGGAAGCCGGACCGAAGGAAGCGCCGACGATTCTCTTGCTCCACGGATTTCCATCTTCATCCCGGATGTTTGAGCCTCTCTTCGCCAGGCTTTCGGCTCAATTTCACCTTGTCGCTCCGGATTACCCCGGCTTCGGACACAGCGACTGGCCGGAGCCGAAAAAATTCCCGTACACCTTCGATCACATCGCCGACCTCATGAATCACTTCACCGAGGCGCTGAGAGTGTCGCGCTACACCCTTTACATGCAGGATTACGGAGGCCCCGTCGGTTTTCGCATGGCACTTGCACATCCTGAGCGCGTGGCAGCCCTCATAGTTCAAGACGCCGTCGCACATAACGAAGGACTCGGAGCAAATTGGAAGACGCGACGCGAGTTCTGGAAGGACCGCGCGACCAACGAGAGCGCGCTTCGCATAAATCTCCTTTCGTTTGAGGTGACGCGGACCCGGCACGTTGGGAACGATCCTAATGTAGATCGGTATGATCCTGATTTGTGGACAGACGAGTTCGCTTTTCTGAATCAACCAGGGCAAGTGCAGATTCAAAGCGATCTATTTTACGATTATCGCACGAATGTGGACGCCTATCCTAAGTGGCAGGCGTGGATGCGTGAAAAACAAACGCGTCTACTGGTGATCTGGGGCAAGTACGTCCTCTCCTTTGACTCCGGCGAGCCGGACCGCTATCGCAAGGACGTCCCGAACGCCGAGATTCACGTCCTCGACGCCGGCCATTTTGCGTTGGACACGGCCGCAGATGAAATTGCTCTGTTGGTCCGAGATTTTCTCGGTTCTTCACGTTGAGTATTATTTTTAAGAAACCTACGGTGAAAGCGGTGGAAGGTTATTTTTTGATTAAACCGGACGACCTCTTCTGGCGGCCATCCAACCTGATGCGAATTCCAAACGCTGATTATCTGGAGCGCACAGAAAGTGAGAATCTTAGCGCGCGCCTCTGGCGGTTGCCGCCCAAAAGCGCGAGTACCCTGCACAAGCACGTCCGACAGGAGGAGTTTTATTTCGTGCTGGAAAACGTAGGCCGAATGCGCGTGGGCGACGAAACATTGACTGTGCCGAAATACGGCGGCGTCCTTGTCGGGCCGGATCAGTTGCGGCAGGTGTTCAACGACACTGACGTTGACGTGCTCTGGCTGATCGTGGGCGCACCGGAGGAAATGGAATTTCTTCAAGGCTCAAAATCCACCGG
>QHOR01000224.1:6252-9473 GCA_003219395.1 Verrucomicrobiota bacterium
CCGGTCGATCCGAAACAATTGCCCAGGGAATTGGCTGGCATGGAGTGGCCACCAAAAAACTGACTTTCAGCTGTCCCGCCGAGACAAACCTTTCACCGTTTCGCGGCAACCTGCGAATTCGGATTCGTGATCGGCTCGTAAAATCGCAGTGCTTCGATATCGCTGCCAAGCTCGCGCAACGGGTAGAGGCCTTTAGCGGAGCCGCCGCCGGGATCTTGCACGAGATAGTCGAACCCGTCCTTGCCAGCGATGACGACAAAATGCGTGACGCCGCCGGACAATCGCACTCGCACGATGACAGGATTTCCGCGTGCGAGATTCGAATCGATGAGTTGGTACGATGGCAGGTCTTCATACACGTGCCGGACGCGGTCGGGCGCGAACCACGCCACGCGATCCCAATAAACCCAGCCTTGCTCCGTGTACCCGCCGACGGATGGTAAAAACCAGTTTAACTGCTGCGGATCGGTGTCGACGCCATAAAACTTGAATACCATCGCTGCGGAAGCCACGGCGCAACCTTCGCCTCCCAGAGTACCATTAGCTTCGATTCCGCCCAGGGGATCGTCCCGCCATTTTTCATCGGCCTGGCGGAACGACGGCACTCTCAACTCGACACGATGAAAAAAATAACGTCCGCCGCGTGGCGAAAGTTTTCGCTTCCATCTCCAATCAATCTGCAAAGCCAACCCACCGACGAGCAAAAGAAAAACGAGACCAAAAATGACGAGAGGCCAACGACGTTTCAAAACAGGAAACTGTAGAGGCTGCTGTGTTGGCCGCAAATTGCAGACAGACGGCGCTACAAGCGACCCGATTACCCTCGGAGAATTGCCGGAATGTTAAATCCGCGGCTTAGTGTCTTGATGCGACCGCGGCTTCCTCGAAGTCGCCGCGTTCACGTTTTTGATCCTCTGATGGAACCTTTTTGTAGAACGCCTGGTTCAAGCTCGCTTGCGCGCCTTCGGACAGTAATCGCCGTGCAGCCACAACTGCTTTATTCATTGCACCGGGCACAACAAACAGCTCGCCTTTCATGAGGCCCTCGTACCCTGCATCTGCCACCTCTTGCGGCGCCGAGACACTGGCCTTCTGAAATGCTCGAGTGTCGGTCAGATCAGCTTTGGGAAGGAAATCCGTATCAGTCGGACCCGGGCACAATGCGGTAACGGTGACCCCGCTGTCTTTTAGCTCAATCGCCAGCGCTTCGCTCCACGACACGACGAACGCCTTTGTGGCGTGATAAACATTGAGCAACGGCCCTGGCTCGAATCCCGCGATAGAACCAACGTTGAGGATGCGGCCGCTACGACGCTGTACCATCGCCGGCAGAAAACACTTCGTCAGACGCAACACCGCTTCGATGTTCAGGCGCACCATTGAAATGTCCTGCTCGATTGGAATCTCCCATGATTTTCCGCGGTATCCATGGCCCGCGTTGTTGACGAGAATATCAATTCTCATTCCGTGGCCGTTGAGCTCGTTGAAGATTTCCTGCGCGGCGTTTTCTTTCTCCAAATCTTTGGCGACTACGTAAGCAGACACGCCATGCTTCGATTCAATGTCATTGGCCACCCTCTCCAACTCGGAGCGCACCGGTGCTACAAGAACGAGCGGATGCCCATGTCTCGCGAATTCATGCGCGAAGTGAAGGCCAATGCCGCTGGACGAACCAGTGATGAATGCAGTTTCGTTGTTCATGTTTTCCTCCCTTTTAGTGAATGCGCGCCTGCTTCCATAGCTGCTGATGATTCGCCGTGTCTAAGCAAGCGCGCACAACACCAATTTTCTTTTGCTGAAACCTTCGATTTCTATTCAGTATCGCGGCAGCGCTCCGCGACGCGTGTTCTCATTTTTTTATGCGATTATTTCTGATGTCATCGTCTGTTAAACGCGTACTTCCCAACGTAGGCGACAAATTGCGCCACCACGTTATAATGCGGATTTCACGGTCATGACTAAGCCCCACGAACTTCGACTTGCGAAGCGTATGGCGCGTCTCGGAACGGAGACTGCGTTTGAAGTTTTGGTGAAGGCGCGAGCGCTGGAGTCAAAGGGCCGCGACATTATTCATCTCGAGATCGGTGAACCTGATTTCGATACGCCGGCTAACATCATAGACGCGGCGTGCGACGCATTGCATAAAAGTTTCACTCATTACGGTCCTTCCGCAGGGTTGCCTCAACTCCGCGAGGTCATTGCTCAGTATGTGAGTGACACCCGACGAATAGAGATTACACCGGAAGAGGTGGTCATTGTCCCTGGTGGGAAGCCGATCATCTTCTTCGCAATCCTTGCTCTGGTGGAAGAAGGAGATGAGGTCATTTATCCGAATCCGGGATTCCCCATATACGAATCAATGATCAACTACGTCGGCGCGAAAGCTGTGCCGATCCGATTGCGCGAGGACTTGGATTTTCGTTTGGACGTTGACGAGCTGGCGAGCCTGATCAACGACCGTACAAAACTAATTATTTTGAATTCACCGCACAATCCCACCGGCGGTGTGCTGGAAAAAAAAGACATCGAGGGCATGGCGCGCGCCATCGGTGATCGCAACATCATGGTGTTGAGTGACGAGATTTACAGCAGGCTTGTCTTCGAAGGAGAACATCACTCCATCATGTCGAACGGCGGATTCAAGGAGCGCACCATTTTGCTCGATGGCTTCTCCAAGACCTACGCCATGACCGGTTGGCGTATGGGTTACGGCGTGATGCGCTCCGATCTTGCGGCCCACGTGTCACGTCTGATGACTAACTCCAATTCGTGCACTGCCAGCTTCACGCAAATAGCCGGCGTCGAAGCATTGCGCGGTCCGCAGGATTCAGTGGACGCGATGCGCGCCGAGTTCAAGAAACGGCGGGACGTAATGGTTGCCGGCCTGAACGATATCAAAGGTTTCTCCTGTCGCTTGCCTCATGGTGCGTTCTATGTTTTTCCAAACATCACCAAAACAGGATGGCCGTCGAAGAAACTGGCCGATGCGCTTCTCGACGACGCAGGCGTTGCAGGATTATCCGGCACTGCATTTGGCAATTTTGGTGAAGGCTATTTGCGCTTCAGCGTTGCCAATTCCATCGAAAACATTGAGAAAGCACTCGATCGCGTAAACGGCTGGGTGAACAAAAATCTGTAGGGGCCTAATCGCGCGACTCGTGAAGGCGTCCCTGCGACCTTTTTGCCAGAAGCTTTTTACCGCATTGTTCCAGCGCGTTACA
>QHOR01000225.1:0-5137 GCA_003219395.1 Verrucomicrobiota bacterium
AAGCATGTCACTTCCTGGACTGATGGACGCGTGAGCATTAACAGCCAAGCGCAGCAGGATGCCTTCACCGACAGAGAACTGGTTGGATTTTCCGTGACTACTACTGACCCAGCTTGTGGCAGCTTTGTTGTCGGCGCCGCGCCCGCTGCTTTTGAAGTCAATCTGAGTGATCCCGCGGATCCGGCAACGGTGGACGCCACCGATTTCACGGTGAACGGGATTACGGCGGACTCCGCCGGCTTATCAAACGGCGATCAAACGATCACCTTCACCTTCGACACCTCGCCGATAGTGGAAGGCGATAACACCATGCACATGGATGCCGGTGCAATTCACCAGGCTTCGAACAACGATCCGATCCTGCAATTTGACTGCACGTTCCGTTATGGGGTAACACAACTGGAGGTAACTGACACCGATCCACCCGTTGGCGGAACATTCACTCCACCAGCGCCTGGCACGTACACTTATGACGTGAACTGGAACATTGCTGTTGATCCAAGTTCAGTCGCCACCACCGATCTGCAACTAAGCGGTACTACCGGGGCTACTGTGACCAACGTCGAGGTGATCGCGCCAGACAATACAACCACTCGGTTCACGCTAAATATTCCGTTTGGCGGGAGCTTGACTGCGCATATTGCCCCCGGGGCGATTACGGACACGTTTGGTAATCCTAACGCGGATTTTTCAGGCAATTACACGGTAGACGGTTGTCCGTTCACTCAATACGCCTTCACTACGGGCAGTTGTCCCTTCGTGCCCGGAGTGGATGATATCGGCAACCATTGCGATATCTGCGGCACCGACATTACGCTTCCTTTCCCTGTTACCTTGTATGCCCAAACCTTTACCGCTGCTCATGCAGGCTCCAAAGGTCATCTGACGTTCGGAATGTCCAACGACAGTTTTCCGGTCACTTGCTCGCCGTTCGGTTTCCCCGACACCACCTACGTGCTGGCTCCTTATTGGACTGATCAGGTCACCGATGGTGTTGGCGGCGGAATCTTTACTACGACCACGGGCAGTGCTCCTAACCGTATCTTCTACATCGAATGGCGGACTCAGTACTTCAACCAGCCTGAAACAGTGAATTACGAGATTGCGCTGTACGAGAGCGGTGATCCGCCCTTTCAATTCATATACAACACGATCACACCCGCAGGGACAGCAAACGACAGCCAGTTAGTGGTGGGCGTGAAGAAGGATGAGGTTAGCTTTACACAGTACGGGTGCGATCCCACAGGTGGCCAGAATCCGCCGGTCGGCTCCGGGCTGTGCCTTACTGCCTCCGTGCCGTGCGGCACGCCAACACCCACGCCGACGGCTACGGTGACTCCTAGCATCACGCCCACACCGACAGCTACGGTGGCTCCTAGCGCTACACCCACGGCAACGGCTACACCCACGGCAACGGCGACGCCTACGGCTACTGCTACCGTAACGCCAAGTGTAACTCCTACGCCAACCCAACCTCCGGGAACTCCGACACCAACGCCAACCGCCACGCCCAGGGCGACACCAAGACCACGGCCGACTCCTTATCCTCGGCCAACGCCCTAAGCGGGAAACAGGTTAAAAGCTTACAAGAGGTAAAAGCCAGAAGTACTAAAACAAGGACTCGCGAGGCCCTGCCCGCATTCGCTACGCGAAGCGTTGCGGGCGTGGCAACTCGCGAGTCCCTTGCTTTTTGGCGTTGAAGACCGGTGTGCATCTCTAAGGGGAGATCGAGTTCTGCAACCCCACGAGCCTTGCATTGCGGGAGGCCCCTACTCCATTGGCTCTGCGATACAGACGAGACATCGCGATGGCAGCTTCGACCTCTGGCGATCGCCAAGAACCAATGGCAGGCAGCAAAAAACACCAGCCGAACAGTCGTAGTCTATTTGTCAACGCGTTGAACAGTCGCCGCAGGTGATCGTTCCAGCTTGCATTGCCCAAGAGCTCTCCGGATCTTGATGACGGAGATTTGGCGATAGGCATTGGACGTTTTCCTGCCGGGAGTTCTTACAGCATTGCAGGCGGGGCAAAAAAAACGAGAGTTTCGCCTTTTCAATGTTTCAAGTTTCCACGTATCATCCAAAACGTAATTACATGAATATCCAATCCACAAACCTAGTGAAAACCCAGGTCGTAGAGGGTGTAGCCGCCTCCCCGCGTGGAGGTGCCTTGTCGCTGCTGCACGCTGCTCCACGACGACACCCGCCACGGCGGGCAGGCTCTGCCGTGGCTACAGCCATGATTTCTAAAATTCTGCTTCCGATTGTAATCGCGGCCACGCTTGGCGTCGTCGGTCCCAGTTCAGCCAGAGCGCAGCTTGCCAGCATTAACCCTATCAAAGACAACACGCTCTACGAGTTCGATGCGGCAGAAGGCGATGTGAGCAATGCCTTGGGGTTTCACTTCTTTGCCGGCGAGACAGCCATGGGCGAACTCCGTCGCGGCGTGCTCGCGTTTGATATCGCTGGGAATATCCCCGCAGGCTCAACGATTCTCGGCGTCACTTTGAGCTTAAACATGTCGAGAACTGGTCTCGATACTGCTCGAAATGTCGATCTGCACAAGCTGCTCGCGGACTGGGGAGAAGGAACGTCCATGGCACCTGGAGAAGAAGGCGACGGAGCACCGGCCACGCCAAACGATGCCACGTGGCGGCATCGTTTCTTTGACACTATTTTTTGGACGACAGAAGGTGGAGACTTTTCCGCCACGGTAAGCGCAAGTCAGTCAGTTGGCGCCATTGGTGTGTACACGTGGAGTTCGTCACAAATGCGTGCCGACGTGCAGTCGTGGCTCGATGACCCGTCAAGCAACTTCGGCTGGTTGGTGTTGGGCGATGAATCCGACATTTTGACGGCGAAACGGTTCGACACTCGAGAAAGCGCCAGTCCACCTGTGCTGACCATCCAATACAGGCCCCCGGGACCAAGACCTACACCGACGCCAAGACCGCGTGCTACTCCTAAGTCCCGTCCTACACCTTCCGCATTTTCTCATCCGTTGCGCTTTTTATTGCGGTTGTTCGCAACGCAGCCAGCTGCACAAGCGGCGTCGCCGCTGCGCGACTAGAGAAACGCGGGATCTTCGACCGCAAAGGGCCCAAGGTTCTTGCAATCCAATGAATACACGACGTATCCCCATTCATAAGTCTTGCCTCGCATTCGTGCTCGCGGCGGCACTTGGCGGCATCGCCTCCAATTTAGCGAGAGCGGAAACTATCAGTATCAACCCCAGTAAGGATAACACGCTCTACCAGTACGTTGCTGCGGATGGCGACCTCAGCAATGCCCTCGGCGACCACTTCTTCACCGGCGAGACCGGCATGAGCGAGATCCGGCGAGGTGTGCTCGCGTTCGATGTTGGCGGAAACGTCCCAGCCGGCTCGACAATTACCGGCGTGACACTAACCCTGAACATGTCCAGAACACCTTCTACTAATGCCAGAACCGTCGAGTTGCACAGGCTGCTCGCTGATTGGGGAGAAGGAACATCCCACGCATCTGGAGAAGAGGGTATGGGAGCGCCCGCTACTACTAATGATGCCACGTGGCGCCACCGCTTCTTCAATACCATCTTTTGGACGACCGAAGGCGGCGACTTCTCCGTTACGGTGAGCGCAAGCCAGTCGGTTGGCGCGCTTGGAGTGTACACTTGGAGTTCACCACAGCTGACCGCGGATGTGCAGTCATGGCTGGATAATTCGGGGACTAACTTCGGCTGGTTAGTGTTAGGCGATGAGTCGGGCATTGCCACAGCGAAGCGATTCGACACCCGAGAGAGCGCCAGCCCCCCGGTGCTGACGATCCAATACACGACGACAGCTCCGACGCCGACGCCCACGCCGACTCCGACAATTTCGCCAACGCCAACGCCGACGCCAACACCGCCAACAACACCCACACCAACTCCAACACCCACCGCAACTCCGACTGTAACACCTACGCCAACAGCCTCGCCTACGCCATTCTCACATCCCCTGCTTTTCCCGCCAGTCGCCACGGACGCCAACGTGTCGATCGGTATCGACGAAGGATGCGTGCAGATATTGGACGGACCGTGCACTAACATGTGGACTTATGGCGGAACCTACCCTGGACTAACGATTCGTAGGCCTACGGGACAAACGACGAATGTTACTTTCACAAATAACCTGGATGCGGTCGCCGGCGAATTGACCGTGCATAACCATGGCAACCACTCGACCGCGGTAAACGATGGGCAGCCAGACGACCTTCTCATTCCAACGGGTGGATCGCGTACTTACATATACAACGGCCTCGAAGGGGGCAGCAATCAGCGAGGCAAAATGCAGTTTTACCATGATCACCGCATGAATGTTACCGGGCGTAACGTCTGGATGGGTCTCACCGGCATGTACATCGTCGATGATCCAGCTGATCCACCAACAGTTCCTTCTGGCGCCTTCGACCTGCCGCTGGCAGTCGCTGACCGGCAATTCGACGAGAACAATCAAATTCCCTATGTGTTCGATCCTAATGGTGTGACCGGCGATAAGATTCTTATTAACGGTGTTTACCAGCCATACCTTGAGGTGGGCGATCGTAAGTATCGATTTCGCATCTTAAATGCGTCTAACCATCGTACGTATAACCTCGCACTGAGCACAGGCGATACGTTTACACAAATTGGGACGGAGAGCGGCCTGTTACCCGCGCCGGTGGCACGGATGGAAATGCGGATGGGACCTGCTGAGCGTTTGGACGTTGTCGTTGATTTTGCCGGAGAGCTGGGGCAGAACCTCTATCTCACCGACACCCTATCAGGAATGCCACTGCTTCAATTCCGCGTCACTCAGCACCTCGTCGATGACAGTGTGATTCCGCCTACATTGCGCGCATTGCCGGATATTGGGGAGCCCACGGTGACGCGCAACTGGAGCTTTGATCGGACGGCAGGCCACTGGACAATTAATGGTTTGCGATTCGATCCCAATCGTGTTGATGCCCAGCCTGTGCTAGGCACGACTGAGAAGTGGGTCTTCACAAACCCAACTGGCCAACCGCACACCGTCCATATTCATGATGTTTCTCAGCAATGCCTAAGCCGCAATGGAGGAGCTTGTTACCCGTACGAGACCATGAAAGAAACCTGGTACCTTGCGGCAGGCGAGACCCTT
>QHOR01000225.1:5150-7398 GCA_003219395.1 Verrucomicrobiota bacterium
TGGGCATGTACATGCTTCACTGCCATATGATGGAACACGAAGACGACGGAATGATGACGCAGTTTGAGGTAGTTCGTGGGAAACCCACGCCGCGGCCACGACCAACTCCAGTGCCACGTCCGACGCCGTAGCGCTAACGGAGGCGCCACCGGCCACTGGAGGCAAATTGCGATTGTAGGGCAGGCGCTCCGCCTGCCATATCTAGCCATACGATCGGCTGTTGCGTTCGCGAGATTCCCTCCGCGAGAAATAGCTCTACGTCCAGGAAAATGCGGTTCGCGCAGGACTTGTGAAAAGGTGGAAGATTGGCCGTGTCGATGCGAATTTAACGAACGAACCGGCAAGCGAAGCGCTTGCCCTACAATTCCGTGTGAATCGTGAGCGGATGTAAATAGTGTAGCCTCAATTTCGGTCAGGCCGTTGATTTCCAGAATCGAGTTGGGTCGCCCTCTGGAAATGTTTTTCGGCCAACTCGCTCATACCAAGGTCCTGGAGCCGGCGTGCAATCATCCAATGGAAAAGTGGATCGTTGGGCGTGAACTGATCGGCTTGCCTTGCGTGATTGGTTGCTTCTTCCAACTGGCCTAACGACTGCTTGGCGCCGGCAAGCTCATTATTCACCAGCGCCAGGCGCGGATTTCGCTGCACGGCATCGGTCCACACCGAAATTGCTTCGTCCCTGCGGCCGAGCTGCCACAGCGATTCGCCTTTCTCCTGGCGTGCCAGAATCATGTCCTGTTCGGCGAGGGCCTGATCCAGACTCGCCTGGGCCTCATCGTAACGGCCCAGGCGATTCAAGATGGCGCCGCGATAGTAGAGACTCAAAGCTTTCGCTTCTCCTTTCTGATAATTCGCGGCCTGACCGAGCAACCGGACAGATTGTTCCGTGTCGCCCAGGAGATATTCAAACCAAGCCAACTTGGGCAGAGTTTCGCTATTTACAAAAAGCCCAAGCTTCGAAGCAGCCTGGAGATGTTCCTTTCCCTGGATGATGTTATCGCGGTCAGCCGGACCCAGCCAGCGAGCGGGATTGATTTGCGCCAGCGCCAGCTCGTCAGGCACATGTACTCGTTGAAAGGCGCGATTGCCCCGAAACTCATGGTAGCGGATCCAGCCGCTGTGTGCATTCAATCCAATCCAAATACAGGCCAGACCTGCAAACGCCCACCCAGTTTTTTGAATCTTGCCCGCCGACCTCAGGCTGAAACGGTAAAACGAAAGCTCTTTTGCACGGAACAACTTCCACACTTTCAAAGTAAGAAACGTCGTGACTGTGGCGCAGCCCAAAGCCATGAGGAATGGAACCAGTGCGTAAACGCCGCGAACTGCCAGGAAACTTCCAAAAAATACAAGTACACCAACAATTTCTTCAGGCCACGTTAACGAATAGTTCCGCTTAATTGCATCGGATTTGGGAACCAGGATTGATGGTTTGCCAAAACCAAAATACAAAGCGTCATTCGGACAAACGCTGACGCAATCCATGCATTTCATGCAACCCGGATCGACCACCATTCCGTACTGCTTCACTTCTGCGTGCACCAAAACGTTCGAAGTACACGTGGCTGTGCAGTGGCCACATTGATTGCAGGCGGGCGTCACGCGGATTTTCCCGGGCGACAATTTGTCGGCCAACCCGAAAAATCCACCGTAAGGACAGGCGTAAGTGCAAAAGCCTTTTTGGCCCAAAAAAAAGACTGTCATGAAGCCGCAGACGAAAAGAAACGGTATGGCCACTGCGACGGAGGGAAATGTCTGCCAAAAATTGGTGGTCACCAGATGATTGGTGAATTTAGGAATAAGCGGTTCGTGCGGTTCGGAGAAGAGCCGATATACGACGGGCCAGACAAACATATACAAGGCACCAATCAGCGGCACGTAAACCAGCAAGCGGGAGCGAAACGGTTTCGGATGGAGTCCCATCTTTTTTAACAGCCAGCCACAGAAATCCTGGAGCGCCAGGATGTGACAACCCCAGCCACAGATATATCGCCCGAAGATCAACGTCGCCAGGATTGCCAGAGAAAAAAAGATAAATCCCGCGTTGATGAAGCCGTTTTGCAGCGTGTACATGGTCTCCGAAGGCTCAATTGGCGACACTGTCCGGCCCACGACTCGCCACTGAATGATGTGCGCGATCATGAACAAATTGAGATGGATTAGCGCCGCAGCGCGCCACCGGCCGGTCTTTGATTTACGAATGCCGGCTCTGCTGTAGCCGCGGGTGTTGGCCAGGGGAGCTGCACTC
>QHOR01000029.1:0-509 GCA_003219395.1 Verrucomicrobiota bacterium
GATTCACTCCGGCTTCGTGGATCTTGTGTTTCCGCCGAACGGGATCGCCGACGAACTCCGGCGCATTGCCAATCATCCATACATCCGTCGACCCGTGGCGAAGGGGGATGAGGTTGAAAAAAAAGCCTACCGTGAGGCCGACGACCTGGGACGAATTTTTCTTTCCCTAAAAAAGCAGATGGGCGTCGATTTCAGCGGGTACAAGGAGAGCACGCTGATTCGGCGGGTCAACCGGCGAATGGCGCTGCATCGGATTGAAAGACTGAGTCGTTACGCGCGATATTTGCGCAACAATAAGAAAGAGACTGAAGCGCTCTTTGACGATCTGCTCATCAACGTGACGCGGTTTTTCCGCGATGAAGCGCTGTTCCAAGCGTTGAAAAGGCGTTTCCTCCCGACACTGCTCAAAAATAAAAAGAAAGATCGACAAAAAGAATTACGCGTCTGGGTACCGGGTTGCGCTACAGGCGAAGAGGTTTATTCCATCGCTATTTGCATTCTCGAAGTGC
>QHOR01000029.1:542-2847 GCA_003219395.1 Verrucomicrobiota bacterium
GAGCGAATCGGTCATTGAGCATGCGCGCGCGGGAATTTACCCAGGTGCGATCGAGAAAGATGTATCAAAGGCACGACTCAATCGCTTTTTTATCAAGCGAGATGGTTCCTATCAAATCCACCGCAACGTGCGCGACATCTGCACGTTTGCACGCCAAAATATTACCGCCGATCCGCCCTTCTCGCGACTGGACCTGATCAGCTGCCGCAACGTGCTGATCTATCTGAGCCCGGAATTGCATAAACGCTGCATCCCAGAATTTCACTACGCGCTCAATCCCGGTGGCTACTTGATTTTGGGGCCGGCCGAAACTGTGGGGATGTACGACGAGATCTTCAAACTCATCGACAAAAAAAACAAAATCTACACCAAGGAAGCCAAGCCTCGTTTGGGCGCGCCGGAGTTCATTCCACAGGCTGGTCTTGAACTCTCGCGGTTCAGAGCGGCTGCGCGAGCTGCCACTGGCGCAAATTATAACGCGGACATTTTGAAAATGGCCGATCGCATCATGCTTAGCGCCTACGCGCCGGCGGCAGTCGTGATTGACCATAACTTCTTGATCCAACAGTTCCGTGGCCGCACTGACCTGTTTCTTGAGCACGCCCCAGGTCCGGCGACGTTTAATTTGTTTCAACTAGCGCGACCTGATCTGGTGCCGGACCTGCGGACTACGATTCGTCGATCCATTAAAACGGGCAAGGCCGCCCGGACAGACCGGGCGAAAGTGACGCTCCAGAGCAGAAATTACCAGATCAATATTCAGGTTGTGCCATTCAAAGTGCCTGGCTCGGACAAACCGTGGTTTCTCGTCATTTTTGATGAGACCAGCGGGAAAGCAAAAGTGGAGAGAGCATTGCAGCCGTTGGGAAAAACGGCGGGGCAACGCGAGGTGACCGAGCTACGCAAGGAACTCGCCGCTTCCAAGGAATCTTTGCAAGCCATCATCGGAGAGCAGGAAGCCACCAATGAAGAGTTGAAGGCCGCTAATGAAGAGATCGAGTCGAGCAATGAAGAGCTGCAATCTACGAACGAAGAATTGGAGACCGCAAAGGAAGAACTACAATCGACGAATGAAGAGCTGACGACGCTAAACGAGGAACTGAGCAATCGTAATCTTGAGATGATGCAGTTGACCAATGAACTGAACAATCTCCTCGCCAGTACGCAAATGCCAATTGTCATGGTGGACAATGCTTTGACCGTACGCCGCGCAACTCCGGCGGCCCGCACGACGTTTAATATTTTGCCGACCGACATCGGCCGCCCGCTCAGTGAGCTGCAACCCAATATTAATATCGATATCTCCGACCTGGAAAAGCTGTTGCGCGAAGTAATCGATACGCTGGGAACCCGTGAGCGCAAAGTAACCGATAAGCAAGGCCGTCCGTACTCACTGCGGGTTCGGCCATATCGCACAGCTGACGACAAAATTGACGGCGCCGTCATCACATTGGTGGATATGGACGCAGGTCGGGCGAACGACGGAGTCAAATCACGCCGCCAGACCAAAGATGGCTCATCACACCAATAAGAAGCGCCACCTCAGGCGTGCTCGCCATGCCAATGCGGCAGACGGCTGCGACGATCACAGATCAATTCCTGCGTCTTCGAAAACAACGCGAGTAGTGTCCCGTGGGTCGCGGAAATTTCTGTCCCAACCCGCAAAACGGAAGGCCATAATGAAACCTGTGCCGATTCGCTCTACGAGGAACGGGGCAATCCGAAGTCCGAAGACTGAACTGGAAGCCGCCATACAGCGATTTGTCGATCTCTACGACTTCGCCCCGATCGCATATGTCAGCTTCGGCCGAAGCGGGCGAATTGGGGAGGCCAATCTGACGGCCACTGAGTTGCTGGGCGAACCGAGGGATCGACTCATCGGACGCCCATTCGCCTTCTATGTCGCCGATTTGGATCAATTCATGCGGCACCTGCTTTACTGCCGCACGTCGGAGCGACGGGTGAAGACAGAATTGCAGTTAAAGACCAGAAAAGGGGAACGGGTTCCCGTACAACTTCTAAGTACACCGATCACTTCGAGCACCAGAAACGGCGCGCTGCTTTTTCAAACCGCAATTGTCGATTTGCGCGAGCGCAAGCGCAACGAACAACAGCTTGCCGAGCAGGCGCGCCTGCTGGATTTAACTAACGACGCCATCATGGTTCGCGACGCAAGTAACCGGATTACCTACTGGAACAAAGGCGCGACAAAAACGTACGGCTACACGCGGGAGGAAGCGCTCGGCCAGGTGGTCCACGAGCTGTTAAAGACAGGACACCGGGAGTCCCGGCGGAAAATTTACGA
>QHOR01000029.1:2956-17471 GCA_003219395.1 Verrucomicrobiota bacterium
ACAACGATATAACCAGGCGAAAACAGATCGAAGTTGCCTTGCAAGAGTCGAAGAAGCTTTTGGAAGAGCGCGTGCGCGAGCGAACACAAGAACTTCGTAAAGCGAACAAAGACTTACGAGATGAAATCGCGCGGCGGAAAGGCCTGGAGGGCGAAATTCTTGAAATCAGCGACCGCGAGCAGCAACGTCTTGGCCGGGAGATACACGACGGGCTTTGCCAACACCTTACCGCCGTAGCATTCATGGCGCGATCCGTCGCGTTGCGATTGAAAGATCATCGCGTCATCGAGGTAGCCGATATTGAAAAAATTGCTCAATTGGTCAATAACGCGGCGGGGGATACACGTAATCTGGCGCGCGCCCTCCACCGGATTGATGTCGATTCGGCTGGATTCATAACGGCGTTAGAAGATCTGGTTGATCGAGAAATCTGGCGGATACCCTGTCGCCTTGAAGTCACATTGAAGATGATACGATGGCAGGTGAGCTCTATCGCATTGCTCGCGAAGCAGTCATTAACGCCAACAAACATTCTGAAGCACGAGAAATTATGATTAGATTGGAGCGCGTGGGAAGCGAAATGGCCCTGCGCGTCATCGATGACGGCGTCGGATTTCGAACTGACTCCAAAACGAAGCCGGGCTTGGGCACTCACATCATGGGTTACCGTGCTCGATTGATTGGCGCCCGCCTAGAGGTCGATTCTGCAAAAGGAAAGGGTACGCGCGTATCCTGTTATTTGCCGGCGAAAGCGGGCCAATCAGCGGATGGAAAAAACAACCGGCTAAGAGCATTTCCTGCAAAAATCACCAAGGCCTTAGCGGCATTGATCTAAACTTTCTACATCGGGCAGGCAGCCCGAAGGCGAATTGTTACATTGAGGCAAGTAAACGAGAGCCGAAACGATGGCAGACAGCAATCGAGTCAGGAGGCCGCGCCCAATTGGCTGTGGTGCAGTGCGCTCAAGCGTAAATGAAAGCTGAGAAATTGACGGATAAGCAGACGAAATCCATTTCGCCGGCTCTGAAGCGCATTGTGATCGTTGACGATCACCCCCTGTTCCGAAAAGGGCTGCAGGAATTGATCCATTCCGACGGAGATTTTTTAGTCTGCGCCGAAGCCAGCGACGCGGCGGAGGCGATGGGCGTTATTCGCAGAGAGAACCCGGACCTGGCGATCGTCGATCTGAGCTTGCCCGGAGCAAACGGCATCGAGCTTATCAAGAATGTGCGCGCAGAATTTCCGAAGCTGCCAATTTTGGTGCTTTCGATGCACGATGAGTCGCTCTACGCACTGCGCGCGCTGCGCGCCGGGGCAGAAGGCTACGTCATGAAACATGAAGCCATGGCCAACGTCATACAGGCAATTCGCGAAGTCTTTAATGGGCGCCCCTACCTCAGCCCGGCAATGGCAGCACAGGTGATCACAAAATTCGCGCATCGCCAAGCTGAAGGCGAGGCCGACGCAGTCGAGAGGCTTAGTGATCGCGAACTTGAAATTCTGGAATTGATCGGCAAAGGCAATGACGTGCGGCAAATCGCCAAGGTGTTGCATCTCAGCCCGAAGACGGGGACAAGCTTGATCTGAAAAATTCGCGCGAAGTAGCGCGTTTCGCCCTGCAATGGCTAAGCGCACGGGGCGCGTAGGCGTATCTTCCGTTATTATAAGCCGTTGAAACGGCTCATGCCTATCCTTCCATAACATCAACGGCTTAATAGCCGGTGTTAATGAGAGACTTTTAATGGGTGCTTTTCGTATTAACGGAGACCGTGGTCTGTTTGTCATCAACACCAGCCTTCAGGCCAGTGATTCGAAGTCGGGAACCCACAGCCGTTTCAAAAGCTTTCTCGTTTCCTCCAGCAGCGTCCGCCAGATCCATTCCGGTCGCCACAGAAACGCCGGCACCAATCGAAACATCTCCGCGTCTCCATTACAAAAGGGATTGCGGCCGCCAGCCGGATTTCGGATGATGGGGTCGACATGATGCAGTCCGCACTCGACCTTACTATCGCCGAGCTGGAAAAGATTCGAGAGACAAGCGATCACCTCCCACGGGCATCGAAAAACGCGCTGGCGCAGTTGCAATCCACATATTCAGCAGTCGCTTCCGCGACAGTCACGCCGGCGCTGCGCCAGGGCCGGCGAGATGCGGACATGCTGCCCGGAAAGTCCCGGCTACGACACACTGAATCAAACAAGGCACACATGCTCGGCTTGGTTCGGGAACGCGTTTGCGCTTGCATGAATTGTGCGCATCTCGTTCGGTCGCGCATTCAAACGGTTTTTGGTGTTGGCAATCCTGATGCCGAAATCATGTTCATCGGCGAAGCGCCCGGCGCGGATGAGGATCAGCAGGGCGAACCATTTGTCGGCCGTGCCGGACAATTATTGACGAAAATTATCAAAGCGATGGGCTTTGCCCGCGAGGATGTGTACATCGCCAATATCTTGAAATGCCGACCAGACATGCCGCCACGCTCGCTCGGGAATCGTGCGCCCACATCGGCGGAGATGCAGACATGTCGTCCTTATCTCGTCGAACAGATCGAAATTATTCAGCCCAAGGTTCTGGTCGCACTGGGCGCAGTCGCGGTCGAAGGCCTTCTGGGAACACGCGGGGCGATGCGGGAACTGCGCGGGCGCTGGCATTCATACAGCGGCACTCCATTAATGATCACCTATCATCCAGCTTATCTATTACGGAACCAGTCGCCATCGGAGAAACGGAAAGTTTGGGAAGACATGATGCAGGTGCTCGACCGACTCGGAAAACCCATCAGCGAAAAGCAGCGCAATTATTTTTTGTAAGTGCGTCGAAGGGCGCGGCTGTGTTTTAGCGTCATAGCTGCTTTGTCAATCTCAACCTGAAGGCATCGGTAGGAAAAAGTTCCTTACGAAACAGTAGCGCTGGCAGCGCAAATCAATTGCGGCTGTCGCGCCAAACGCGACCACGGTGACTCTCATCTACAACGGGATCACCGATCGCGGCTACAGCGTTGACGTATGTTTGTTTGACAAACAACTGGGGCATTCCCCCACCTTCGTAGTGAATGATGCGTTATTGGTGGCAACAAACTGGCGCTATTTCAGCATCGCATGCGATCGACGTTTGCGATCGCAAACCGTTGCTGCTCTTTCGCTCGGTTGAAGATTGCATCGATCCTTTGCCGCGATGCAAGCGTAAGGCCCAACGACAAAATCATCGCGCGCACTTCGCGGCGGGGTATTTTAATTGTGTGATGCAATGCTCTGGTACCAGCTGTATGCAGAAGAGCCAGCGTACGTGCTCCGATCAATGCCGGTAAAACCGTTGCGCCACGCACTCGCCGGTTTCGGATCGCCCGCGAATATTGCATCCCACACTCCAAGCCATCCTGCGCTTTATCCAACCATTTTTGGTAGACCGGTCGGAAACGATCGGAATCGGATAAAATCTGTGCCGCACTCAGACCGACGGCGCGGAGCTCGTCCTCAGGAAAGTAACACCGACCGGCCCGCAGATCGCTGCCGGCATCGCGCAAGACATTGGTCAACTGAAGTCCCATGCCGTACCCGCGGCCGAGCGCGAGCATTTGGTCGGGCATTAAGCTGGCAAAATCGTGAAAATGCCGAAAACATAATCGCGTCCAGAATTCTCCTACACAGCCCGCGACAAGGTATGTGTATTCGTCCAGATCGGCGGCGGTTTGGAGCGCACGCATTTGCGCGAGGGCATCGAAGCGATGCAAATCAAGCATTTGGCCGTGGGCGATCCTCTCAAGTACAGCGCGAATGTCATCGCGATCTGCCTGCGCCGTTTGATCGAGCCATTGCAAACAATCCGGGAATGACTCCAGAAGCATTCCTTCAGCCGCATTCTGTTGTAACGGCACAAACGAAGCGACATGATTGACAACCACTTCTCGCGAAGCTTTGCCTTGGATTGCGTCCGAGAGCGTTCTTAACGCCTCGACTCGCACGGGTACCAACATTCCGGTCGTGTCGGCGACAGTGTCCGTTGTCCGCGCCAGCAGATAGGCGAGCGCAATCGGTTCACGCAACTGCTCGGGCAGGAACCGAATTGAAAGATAAAACGAGCGAGAGACTGAACGGAGGATAGTTGTCGCTAGCTGAGTAGAAGAACGTGATCGCGCGCTCATCGTCCGTAGCCGGCATTGCTGATGGCGGCCGAGAAAATACGATCACGGCAGGTGATCATCATTTATGCCCGGGATCACCGGTCGCAGCTGCAGCACGAAACTTCATCTTCCGATATTTTTTACCTCGATCTGATTCATGGCGGAATTTCCCAGACCGATCTGGCTGGCATAAGTGACATAGGCAGCCAGTGGGCCGATGGCAGGGAGACTGCCGCGTGCCCGCCATTGTTCGAAATACTTCAAAGCAACAGCATCCAACGCGACCGGATCCTTGCTTGCATAGAGTGTGGCATGATGAATGGCATAGTTCGGTTGCGGCTGCGGGCCGCCGGCATATTGCGCGATCAGGCCATCCATTAAATTGAAAACCACTTTTTTTGCGATGACTGGGTTAGCATAGATTTCGGCGAGGCTTTCCGCGCCAAAACGAGAGCCTTGAGCAAAGCGGCGCCAGTTATCGATGTTAGGAATCGTCATGTTGTAAATGCAACCGGCAATCCCGTTCGTCTCACTGATACTCATCACTGGAACATTGATAACCTTGTCCACTTCGGTGGAAATGATTCTGGAGAAATGGCTCACGTTACTCGTGTTCTCGGTATCGGATAGCATTGGCATTTTTCCTATATCACCAAAGTACTCTAAGTCGCCCCAAACGAGTTTCCCAAGTAACGGAGCCGAGACGACTGTTTTTGGATCGTATCCGTCGTGTGGTGTAATTGCCTTTAACTGATACCCGTCAGCTGTCGGTCGATAGCCGGCGTCCTTGATCCCGCCAAGGGACCGGTCCCAAACAATAATACTGCCACGCGGATGTCCCGCCGCCGTCAACCCATCCACGATGGCATTCACAATGTCGTGATGCGTCGTGAAAAGTTCGCCGCCGGCTGCACTGATTTTGATCCCCACCCTGTCCCCGGGAGAAACGAGCGATGCCCATGCCTTGCCTATGTCAGCCTGACCAGTCGCCGCGAGAACGAGCCGATTCACCATCTCACGCACTATCCGTGAGTTCGTTCTGTAGTCTTTGATCGAGCCAGAATCGTGGACAGAATAGACGATCGATGGAGTGGGCGCAGGTTGCGGCGTTTGCGTATGCCCGGAGGTGATAGCGCAAAACAGAATGAGGGCTAGGTTCCGGAGTTCTATCATGCTAGCAAAGACAAGCGATTCTATGAGCAACCCTGCGAATCACAACTCCGACGCGATGGTTGCAATCGCGCCAGCTACCGGACCCCTCGTAGATACAGGCGGCACCCCTGCCGCCCCAGTCTGTCATCTCTACGTTCATATCCCGTTTTGCGCTCGAATTTGTCCTTACTGCGCGTTTTACAAAGATTTACTCGATCGATCACAGACCTGGCGATTTTGTGAAGCAATATTGCGCGACCTCGAGCAGCAATCCGCGCGTTTTGCACTTACACCTGAAACCATCTATTTCGGTGGCGGCACGCCAACGGCCCTCACAATTTCACAGTTGGAATTCTTGCTCGGAGGTTTTCATGACCGGCTTAATCTGTTATCGCTTGCAGAATGGACGATCGAGGCGAATCCGGGGAGCGTCTCTGCGCGGAAGGCTGCGCTTCTTCGTAAACTAGGAGTGAATCGAGTAAGCCTTGGAGTGCAGTCGTGGGACGACGATCTGCTGAAAGTCCTGGGACGGGAGCACAACTCACAGCAGGCAGAGCAATCCTTTCGCATTCTGCGGGACGCTGGATTCTTGAACATGAATGTCGATCTCATGTTTGGATTGCCAGGCCAGACGGTTGAACAATGGAGGTCCACATTGGAGAAAACAATACATCTCCACCCCGATCACATCTCCGCCTACTGCCTCACGTACGAAGAGGACACTGAATTCTTTCTCCGCCACGCTCGCGGCGATTTTCTGCAAGAAACAGACGCAGACGTCGCGTTTTTTGAAATGACCATGTCGATCCTCGAAGCCGCCGGCTATGAGCATTACGAGATTTCCAATTATGCGCAGCCTGGGTTTTCATCAATTCACAATCGCGCCTATTGGCTCGGAAACGATTATCTCGGCCTTGGTCCAAGCGGGTTTTCGACCGTCGGCATGAACCGCTGGCAGAATGTCTGTGACTATCGGAATTATGCAGAGCGCGTGCTTTCCGGTAAATCACCGACTGGATTTACAGAAAATCTGACAAACGAGATGAAACGCACGGAGCGAATCGCGTTGTCGCTACGCACGCGCGAAGGAATTGCTGCATCGGAATTGAAGCACTTTGCGCAGCAAACGGAGGAGTTCATTTTGCTTGGCCTGCTTCGACAATCGAATGGTAAATTCCTGCTGACTCAAAAAGGTAAAAGCGTCGCTGATTCCGTTGCAGAAGCATTTCTGTAGTCGTTGCAACGTCTGTTAGTAGGTTGGACAACCACAAATCAACAGTTCGTCTGAAAATTCGGGAACTTTGCTTCAGAAATTCCGGACAACTTATTAGGGGAAACGTAAAAAACGCGCAGCGGAGCATCTTAACCTTTACATCCAGCCTTATGAAACCAACACGTCCATTACTTCTCGTAACACTGCTGATTGTGTGTCTTGCATCATCGCACCACCTGAGCGCTGTCAGTCCGCCGCCAGATGGAGGCTATCGCAACGGAAACACCGCAGAGGGCGAAAATGCGCTTTTTAGTCTCATAGGTGGCGCTTACAACACGGCAGTTGGCCTCCTCTCACTCAACGGAAATACCGGAGGTAACTTTAATACAGCCATCGGTGCCGGAGCGCTAGTCCGCAACAAGGATGCAGGGGAAAACACCGCCGTTGGGGCTGGAGCGCTTTTCGTTGCCGACGGCCTGCTCAATAACGGCAACCGAAACACCGCCGTCGGAGCGTTCACGCTCTTTCACGACACCAGTGGCAATCGCAACACGGGAATGGGCGATAGATCGCTGTTTAACAATACTGTTGGTAGCGACAATATAGCGGTGGGTGAGGACGCAGGCGGTGGTGTCACAACCGCTGAACATGTGATTTGTATCGGTGCCGATGGTGCGGACGTGAGTAATAGCTGCTACATAGGGCAGATCTTTGGGGCGACTTCTCCTGCTGGTGCTGCCGTTTTCGTTAATTCAAGTGGCAAACTCGGCACCATTACTTCTTCCCAACGGTTTAAGGAAGAAATCAGACCAATGGAGCATGCGAGCGAAAAGCTGTTTGAGCTGAAGCCAGTCACGTTCCGCTATAAAAAGGAAAACGATCCACAGCGGCTTCAGCAGTTTGGGTTGGTAGCCGAGGATGTAGAACAGGTCAGCCCTGACTTGGTGGTACGCGACGGAGAGGGCAAGGCTTACAGCGTCCGTTACGAGCAAATCAATTCGATGATGCTCAATGAGTTTCTCAAGGAGCATCGTAAGGTCCAACAGCTCGAGGCCGCGCTCGCCGCAATGAATCAACGCCTACAAGCACAGGATGCCAGGATTCAAAAGGTGACCGAGCAGATACAACTTCAGAATGCTGCGCCGCAGGTCGTGACGAATGAGTAATCTGCACATCTGCTCCGATAGATAAACGTCTGGCTCATTCCGTTACGGCAGCATTTCGATAGCCGGTCTACAGTCACGTTCTCTCGGCTGCGAGCAGGAGTCTGATCGCGAATTTCCGAGCTTCTACGTCTGCGGCTAATAGATATCCGTATCGGACGTATAACCGGAGTCGCCACGAATGGAACGCAAACGGGCGCGACTCCCCCACTTTGATTCCGGTCGATTGATCTGACCCAATGTGAGTTTCACGAGCCATGGCGCCGCTGCCAATGCTCCAATTGCAACGAGCGCAATGGCCGCTCCCTGTCGAATTGAGGGTTTGATCTTCTCGGCCATCATAATCCCTAAACCGAAGCCAATGGCAGCGCGTGTGACGACAAGTAACGGGTCAAGCGGAAGCTGCTCGGCAGTTTTTGAAATGGATATCGGGAACGACATCGCCTATCATATACGTCGCGTTTGGGAAAAAGAAACGGCAATTTTCGAGACCCGGAAGATCCTCCCACTTTTTTCAGAACATGCCCAATCCGATATACGCGCTCATCCTCGCTGGAGGCAGCGGGGAACGTTTTTGGCCATTGAGCAGGCGTGCCCGGCCCAAACAATTGCTGAGCCTCGTTTCCGACAAGACTCTGCTGGAACAAACCTTGGCGCGGCTTAAAGGCCTTGTTGCCCCCGACTGCACCCTCATCCTGACAAACACAGAACAGGAGAGCGCAGTTCGCAAACTGCTTGGGAATTTTCCAAAAGAGAACATCATCGCCGAGCCTGCCAAACGCGACACTGCTGCTGCTGTCGCGCTCGGGACGGGTTGGGTCGTTGCTCGCGATCACGCCGCCACGATGCTCGTTCTTCCGGCTGATCATGTCATTGCCAATCAAGCGGCCTTTCAGGAAACACTGACTTTGGCTGCCGACGCGGCGGAGGAGACAGGCGAGCTTGTCACGATCGGGATCAAACCAACGTGGGCTTGTCCTGGCTACGGTTATATCGAGCAAGGCAAATCACTGGCTTTGCGCAAGTCCCCCGAACGTGACGCCGTTCATCGAGTCCTGCGCTTTCGCGAGAAACCAAACCGCGATCTCGCCGAATCATTTTTGCGGAAGGGAAATTTTCGCTGGAACGCAGGCATGTTCGCCTGGTCAGTGCCGACGGTGCTGCGTGAATTCAATCGTCACGCGCCGGAGCTGGCGGATTTTATTTCACAACTTCGCGCTCCGAAAAACTTCGAGAACGCTTTACGTGACCGCTTCGGCAAACTGCCCCGCATCTCCTTCGATTACGCGATTATGGAGAAGGCGGACCGGGTCCTTGTGGTAGAGGCAAGCTTCGACTGGGACGACATCGGAAGCTGGAGGGCGGTCGCAAATTATTTCAAGAACGACACGCAAGGTAACGCGGCGAATTGCGCCATCACTGCGCTCGATTCCAGCAACAATATCGTTTTCGAAGAGGATGGAACAACCATCGCGCTTCTTGGAGTTCATGATCTCATTGTTGTGCGAACCAGGGACGCGCTTTTGATCTGTCACCGTCACGAAGCAGAAAAGATCAAGAATTTGATCGGTCAGCTTCCACCTGAGCTGCAATGAAAGGGGCCAAAAAGGTGACGCAGCAAATCCCAGCTTGTGAGGATTGCGTAGCTGGAGATCTCTCACCCAGCACGCCCGGCGCTCGCCGCCTATCAAAAGAATGAATCCAATTTTGGCTCTCGATTTTGGCCGGGCCCGCATTGGAACAGCGATTTCCGATGAGTTACGGTTGCTAGCGCATCCACTTGAGACCATTCCAGCAAATGAGAAAGCACCGTTGCGCCTTGCGGAAATCGTGCGCGAAAGAAACATCGATCACGTCGTAGCCGGCGTTCCCCGTCAGATGAACGGCGAACTCGGGACAGCCGCAACTGAAGTCCTTCAATTTGTAGAAAAGTTACGTGCCATTTTGCCGTGCCGGATTGTCACCTGGGACGAGCGCCTAACGACCGTCGCAGCCCAGCGGGCATTGCGTGAGGCGGGCAAGAAGACCCGAGACACCCGGCGCTATATCGACCAGGTAGCAGCTCAGATGATTTTGCAGAGCTACCTGGACCGGCAAGCCGGAGACCGGGAAGGCAAGCGACCAGTGGTCTGTGATTCGTGAACAGCAAAGTTTTGCTAACGATCACCGTTCACGGATCACCAAGTGACCAGGCCCGAAAAACTAAAGCTCATTGTGGCGTACGACGGTACACCATTCGCCGGTTGGCAGAGTCAATCTCATCACAATACCATCCAGGATCACCTGGAGGGGGCGTTCGAGCGCATTCTTGGTAAACAGGTGCGCGTTCACGGCGCCGGAAGAACGGACGCGGGTGTCCACGCACTAGGCCAATGCGCTCATGTAGATCTTCCCGACGATCGTTTATCAGCCGCACGTTGGACCAAAGCCCTTAACGGTTTGTTGCCCGCAACTATTCGCGTTCTTCGCTGCCAATACGTGTCGTATGATTTTCACGCGCGGCTTTCGGCAAAAGGAAAAATTTATCGTTACAAGATTTGGTTAGCTCCGGTTTTGCCTCCATTCGAACATCGTCGTGCCTGGCACATTGCGCGCCGAATCGATATCCAAATTCTGAAGCGCGCGGCCAAACATTTTGTCGGCACTCATGATTTCGCCGGGTTCGCTGCAAACCGCGGCAAACCAGAAAAAAGCACGATCCGTACAATTCATTCAGTGCGCGTCCGGGAAAAAGGTCCGTGTTTGACGATCGAGTTCGACGGCGACGGGTTTCTGTACAAAATGGTTCGACTAATCGTTGGGTCCCTTGTGAAATGCGCTCTCGGCACAATACGTCTCGACGAGGTGAATGCGCGGCTCGACTCCGGCCAGATGGTCTCAGCTCGTTTTGCCGCTCCGGCCGAAGGACTACTTCTCGTTCGGGTCCGCTATTGACCCGAACAAATAGAGTAAGAAGACTCGTGGCGAGTCGTCTTCATTGCAGCGCGTATGTTTGTGCCGACTCAAACAATAGGTTCTGCCAGTTTCCAGCTTGCGAAACGGTAACGCAGCGCCGTCACCAGGCAACCCAAACCGTAGCGCACGCTTCTGCGGAAATTGATCGATGAAGCTTCAGGCATGTAGCGCGCGGGACAGGTTACTTCACCGATCGCGCAGCCGAGTGCGATGATTTGTGCAAGGACCTGGTTATCAAAAACGAAATCGTCAGAGTTTCGGTCCAATGGAAGACGCTCCAGCAATTGGCGCGAATAAGCGCGGTACCCAGTGTGATACTCCGAGAGCTTTGCGCCGATAAGAATATTTTCTACGAGCGTCAAAAATCGGTTCGAAATGTATTTCCACAAAGGCATGCCACCCCGCAATGCGCCTCCGCCAAGAATTCGCGAAGCAAGAACGCAAGGATACAGTCCACTCGCCACCAGGGCCGCCATCGCCGGGATAAGCGCCGGTGTGTACTGATAGTCGGGATGAATCATGATGATAATGTCCGCACCTGCAGCCAGCGCGAGGCGGTAACAGGTCTTTTGATTTGCGCCGTAACCACGATTTTCCGCATGGACCTCCACCTGCACCCGCTCAAGCGTTCGGGCGATCGCAACCGTATCATCGTGGCTTGCGTCGTCCACGACGATCACAAGGTCGACAATCCCCTGCGCCATTACTTCATCGTAGGTACGTTGCAAAGTGCGGGCGGCATTATAAGCGGGCATTACCACCACAATTTTGTGGTCGTTCAGCATGGTGGTACAAGCCGTCTCATAAATGTCGTTCTGAGCAAAGCGAAGAATCTCCGATTGCTTTTGAGCATTTTCCTGGAAATAGACAGAGATGTTTCGGTTCTCAACATGACAGACCAGTTATAGACCGTCGTAGCCGAATATCCGCTGAACGTTCACCTTGCAAACATCATGATTATTTTTCACGACGAATCCTGCCTGGAATATTCGGCGCCCAATCATCCTGAGCGGCCAGCTAGAATCGCGCGCAGCGTTCCGTTGCTAAAGGAGCGGCACCCTGATTGGGAATGGCGCATTCCTGAGTCTGCCAGCGAAGGGGCATTGTTGCGGGCGCATTCGCGCGATCACGTGGAAAGAATCAGAAACGCAAGGCGCGATTTCGACGCCGACACGCCTGTTTACCCAAACATTTACGCACACGCCTTGCGTTCTGCGGGCGCAGCAATCGAAGCCGCGCAGGCAGCGCTGAAGGGCGAGCGCGCATTCACTCTTATGCGGCCACCTGGACACCACGCGAGTCAAGATCGCGCAATGGGGTTTTGCTACTTCAACAACATCGCCATCGCAGCCCTTGATGCGCTAGGCAACTCCGCGCAGCGCGTCGCCATTTGGGATTTCGATGCGCACCACGGCAACGGAACCGAAGCGATTGTCGCCAACAACTTGCAGATCGCCTTTGCGTCTATCCATCAATTCCCCGGTTACCCCGGAACGGGCACAGAATCCTTTGCGAATGTGACGAATTATCCACTCGGCCCTGGGACGCCGCGGAATCATCATCTCGAAGTTGCGGAGCGGGCACTGGAAAAGTTGGCGGCGTTTGAACCCAATCTGCTTCTCGTGTCGGCAGGCTTCGACGCCTATGCGGGGGATCCGCTGGTGCAGATGACGCTCGACCGCGAGGATTTCGGTACGCTCGGAGAATTTTTGCGCGAGATCGAAACTCCGGCAGCTGTAATCCTCGAAGGCGGTTACAGCGAGGATTTGCCAGAGATGATCGATGCATTTTTAACAGCGTGGAGCGGTTAACTGTGGCGGCGCTTTTGTTAGCGCCGTTCTAATGGAAATGCCTATGAACCATGCGAAAATGGATATTTTAAAACCGGCGGCCACAGATCGCCACTACAGCCACCGTCCTTGTCTCGAAGCGACCATCTCAAGTAGCTGAGCTGCCGCGTTTTCAATTTCACTGTGGTTGTACTGGCGTGCTCGCGCTTGAACAGCAAGCAGTCCACAGCGATGCACGTTTTTGAAGTCGCCGTAGGGAAACTTGTATCTCCGCTTGGTGTTCTCGGGATACCGATCGTCAACTCCGGGATGCCATCTCGCGTCTTCACCGAAGCCATGCTGACGGATGAACTCATTCTCGAGCTTGGTCGAAGGACGGTCTTTGGCCCAGGCGCCTTTTCGATCGACCTCAACATGTCCTTCGCCGATGAGTTCTTTGGCGTAGACCAAAGCAGCAGTGTTTAGCTTGACCTGCGCAAATGTATTATCATCCCTGTCCGTAGGCAGCGCTGTCGCACACTGAAAAATCAAGGCTGCAGCGAGAAGCGTCGTAGATCGCTTTGTAGTGTTCAATCTTGCAGGAGAACGCCGTTGATTTACAAATCGGGCCGCCGGGATTTGAACCCGGGACCTCTTGAACCCCATTCAAGCGCACTACCAAGCTGTGCTACGGCCCGTTTGAATGCGAACTATTCACCAAATCCGATGATTTCGCCAGAAACGGACTTACCTTAGCTACTCGCGGACCCGCTTTCAAAGATTGGCTGGATGACCGCGCATTTGCAGCGGCCACAGACCGCCGCTACAGAGAAACTCATGCTCAGCGCCGGAATTGTTGGTCTTCCAAACGTCGGGAAATCGACGCTTTTTAATGCGGTTACGCGGACCCATAAGGCACCGGCGGAAAATTATCCGTTTTGTACCATCGATCCAAACGTCGGCGTAGTGACGGTGCCTGATCCGCGTTTGGAAAAAATCGCGCAGATTTCCCATTCTAAAAAAATGGTACCGGCTGCCATCGAGTTCGTCGATATCGCAGGCCTGGTCAAAGGTGCCAGCGCAGGTGAAGGACTCGGCAACCAATTCCTTCACCACATTCGAGAAGTGGACGCGATTGTTCAGGTCGTGCGTTGTTTCGAAGACAGCAACATCCATCACGTCAGCGCGACCATCGATCCGGTTCGAGATATTGAAGTGATTAACACCGAGCTGGTCCTGGCGGATTTGGCATCGCTTCAAAAAAAACATGATCGATTACAAAAGGACGTCCGAGCCGGCGATAAAACTGCAAGGAACGAGAGCGCGATTATCGAGAAGCTATTGCCCCATCTCGACGCGGGTAAACCGGTTGTCACTGCGCCATTGACACCAGAGGAAAGCGTCGCCGCTCGCAATTTTTTTCTGCTCACGTCAAAGCCGACAATCTTCGCGTGCAATATCGCGGAATCAGAATTGGCGTCTGTAACAGCGGGCGCGGACAGCGACTACAGCGCCGCGAAGCATGTCGCAGCGGTTCAGGAATACGCGCGCCATCATTTCGCCACGGAGGCGATCGTGATCAGCGCACAACTGGAAAGTGAATTGGTGGACCTCAATGAGCAGGAAGCGCTCGATTATCTGCGCGACCTGGGTGTGGAAGATACTGGCGTCCACGCACTCATTCGAGCCGCAGGCGATAACGCGGCGACTGCTGCCGGAACGATCCATTCCGATTTCGAGCGCGGTTTTATCGCTGCTGAAACAATTGCGTATGACGATCTAATCGGCACCGGTTCCCTGGCGAAAGCTCGCGAAGCGGGCAAGATTCGCCTCGAAGGAAAAGAGTATGTTGTACGCGACGGCGACGTGATTTCGTTTCGTTTCAACGTATGAGCCGATAAAATAGGTAAAACGTTAAGCAGTTAAAACGAACCGGTTAGGGCGCTCTCGCCTTTGAATCGTTTTAACTTTTTTACATTGTAACTATTCCGCTTCGTAAAGAATGCGGCCGCAGTTCTCGCAACTCACGATTTCTTTCCCGGCTCTGGCGCTCGCCGCGGTCGCACTCGTCACTTTCATATGGCAGCCGGTGCAGACTCCATGCTCGATTGCCACTATTGCGGCATCGCCTTTGCTGTTAAAAAG
>QHOR01000226.1 GCA_003219395.1 Verrucomicrobiota bacterium
AAGAAGAACCCCAAGGGGACATTTCTAATGGTCTGAAACCAGGGGACATTTCTAATGGTGGATGACAGTCACCGTTTGTTCTGCCCCTTGTCGAGTAACGGTCGCAATGCTAATTTCGAGAGGTTTTACACGCCTCGTGGTAGTGGGACTGCGGCGAGGCGCGTCTTTCAGTGGTGCCCACGTATTGTTCTCGCCAGCAGGATACTACGCGCCGTGCCGAAACGCACAGATATCAAGAAGATTCTCCTCATCGGGTCGGGGCCGATCGTGATCGGCCAGGCGTGCGAGTTTGATTACTCCGGCACGCAGGCTTGCAAGGCACTCCGCGAGGAGGGCTATGAGGTGGTGCTGATCAACAGCAACCCCGCCACCATCATGACCGATCCGGACATGGCCGATCGGACTTACATCGAGCCGCTCACTTGGGAAATTGTCGAAAAAGTCATCCAGCGCGAGCGGCCGGATGCACTGTTGCCGACGGTCGGCGGGCAGACGGGGCTGAATTTGGCAATGGACCTGGCTCGCCAGGGCGTGCTGGCCAAATACGGCGTCGAGATGATCGGCGCCAACGCCGCGGTCATTGCGAAGGCCGAAGAGCGCGAGCAGTTCAAGGCGGCGATGGAAAAAATCGGGCTGGAGTGCTGCCGCGGTGAAACGATCACGACCGTCGAGGACGCCCGCCGCGTTCTGGAGCTCGTCGGCCTGCCCGCGGTCGTGCGGCCCAGCTTCACGATGGGCGGCAGCGGCTCGGCGATTGCCTATAACCGCGACGAGTTTGAGACGCTTGTCCGCCGCGGCCTAGACCAATCGAGGTGCTGATCGAAGAAAGCATCATCGGCTGGAAAGAGTTCGAGATGGAAGTGATGCGCGACATGGACGACAACGTCGTCATCATCTGCTCCATCGAAAACTTTGACCCGATGGGTGTGCATACGGGCGATTCAATCACCGTCGCCCCGGCGCAGACGCTGACCGACAAAGAATATCAGCGAATGCGCGATGCCAGCCTGGCCGTCATTCGCGAAATTGGCGTTGAGACGGGCGGTTCGAACATTCAGTTTGCCATTCATCCGCAAACCGGCCGGATGATTCTGATCGAGATGAATCCCCGCGTCAGCCGCAGCTCGGCATTGGCAAGCAAGGCGACGGGATTTCCCATTGCCAAGATCGCGGCCAAGCTGGCCGTCGGATATCGTCTGCACGAGCTGGCCAACGACATCACGCGTAAGACCACCGCCTGCTTCGAGCCGACGATCGACTATGTCGTGACCAAAATTCCGCGGTTCGCTTTCGAAAAATTCCCCGAAGCCGATGCGACATTGACGACGCAGATGAAGAGCGTCGGCGAGACGATGGCCATCGGCCGCACGTTCAAAGAGTCGTTTCAAAAAGCACTTCGTGGCCTCGAGGTCGGTTCGTTCGGCTTTGGCTGCGACGGCAAGGACAAATGGGGCACGTCCGAGCAGCCGAGCGAAGACGAGATTCGGGCGAAGCTTTCCGTTCCAAATGCGGACCGCGTGCAGTACCTGCGGTATGCGATCAAATTGGGCTTGAGCCTGGAATTGATCCATGAATTGACGCATATCGATCCCTGGTTTCTCGATCAGCTTGCAGGCATCGTCGAGCTCGAAGAAGAGCTGCGGAAGATTGGCGATTTGCAAAGGGTCGAAACGCCCACGTTTCGCAAGGCCAAGCAATTCGGCTTCTCCGACCGGCAGCTCGCCACCATTTGGCAGACGAGCGAAATCAGCGTTCGCGAGAACCGCAAGGGTCGCGGCATCGTGCCGACGTACAAATCCGTCGATACGTGCGCGGCCGAATTCGAGGCCTACACGCCCTATTACTACAGCACGTACGAAGACGAGGACGAGACGCCGCCCAAACAGCCGGGCAAACGGCGGATCATGATCCTGGGCGGCGGGCCCAACCGCATCGGCCAGGGGATCGAGTTCGACTATTGCTGCTGCCATGCCAGCTTTGCCCTCCGAGAGCTGGGCATCGAGTCGGTGATGGTCAATAGCAACCCGGAGACCGTCAGCACCGACTACGACACGTCGGACCTGTTGTTTTTCGAGCCGCTGACGACTGAGGACGTGCTGAACATTCACGACCGCATTCAGCCGGACGGCGTGATCGTGCAATTCGGCGGCCAGACGCCGCTCAACCTCGCCCGAGCGCTCGCCAACGCCGGCGTGCCGATCATCGGCACGAGCGTCGATACGATCGAAGCAGCTGAAGATCGTGAAAAGTTCGCCAACATTCTTTCGCGCCTGGGCCTCAAGCAGCCGGAAAACGCGATCGCCCGCACGATGAACCAGGCCCGCTCGGAGGTGGGAAAGGTCGGCTTTCCGGCCCTCGTGCGGCCGAGTTTCGTCCTCGGCGGACGGGCGATGGAAATCTGCTACGACATGGCGCAATTCGAACGGTTCGTGGCGGCGGCGTTTGTTGTCGCCCAAGGACAGCCTGTGCTGATCGACCGCTTTCTCGAGGACGCCACGGAAGTTGATGTCGATTGCATCAGCGACGGCGAGAACGTGATCGTGGCCGGCATCATGGAGCACATTGAGGAGGCCGGCATTCACTCGGGCGATTCGTGCTGCTCGATTCCGCCCTATAGCCTGCCCGGCCCAGTGATCCAGGAAATCCGCGAGGCGACGATTGCGATGGCCAAGCACCTGCGGGTCATTGGCCTGATGAACGTGCAATTTGCAGTCAAGCGCGAGGACGGCAAGCCGGTCGTCTATGTGCTGGAGGTCAATCCGCGCGCCAGCCGCACCGTGCCGTTTGTCGCGAAGGCGACGGGCGTTCCGCTGGCCAAGATCGCTGCGAAGGTGATGACGGGGATGACGCTGCCGGAGCTGGGAATGACGCGCGAACCGATCCCATCGCACGTGAGCATCAAGGAGAGCGTGTTTCCGTTCCGCAAATTCGCTGGCGTCGATATCGTCCTCGGCCCGGAAATGCGGAGCACGGGCGAGGTGATGGGTGTCAGCGAGCGTTTTAGCATCGCCTTCGCGAAGGGGCAGCTTGCCGCGGGGACCGTCCTGCCGACCGACGGCAAGATCTTCGTCAGCGTCAGCCGTCGTGACAAAGACGCGGCCGTCGATATCGCCCGCCGCCTGGTGGCGCTCGGCCACGAGATCGTCGCCACCGAGGGCACCGGCCAGCGGCTGGAAGACGCGGGCATTCAAGTGGTCCGCGTGAAGAAGCTTTCCGAAGGCCGGCCGAACCTGCTCGATTACCTGAACGACGGCCAGATCAAGCTCGTGCTCAACACGCCCAGTGGCAAAGGGGCCCGCACCGACGAAGGCCGCATCCGCGCCGCTGCCGTCCAGCTTGGTGTTCCCTGCATCACCACCCTGCAAGCCGCCGAAGCCGCTGTCAAAGCCATGGAAGCACTCCGTGAAGAAGACATGACCGTGCAGGCGCTACAAGACCGATTTCCCAAATCCGCTGCGGCGGAGCTGAGCACGCAAACGGTGGAGGTGTAGAATTGAAGGGGATCCCGAATCCTTGAGACCGAGGTTGCCGTGGCAACAATCCGCGAACCCACCGAATCCGAACGCAAAGAATGGCACGCCGATTTTGAGGCGGCAGCCCGCCGTTCGCTTGAGCAGCGGATGAAGTACGCTTTCATTAAGACCTATAAGCCGGTGCTCGACGATGCGCGGTCTCGGTCATTCGACACGATGCAAGAGTATCGGCAGTGGTGCGAGCAGAATCTTCCTCGCTGGTTAGGTTATCATCGTGTTTGAGTACCGTCTGGCGCGGGAAGTTAATGACGCACTCGCACGGCACGGCGTGCGATACCTGTTTCTGGGTAAGTCGGGTGCGATTTTGCTCGGTTTCCCCGATACAACGCAGGATGCCGATTTGTTTCCGGCGAAATCGCAGCAAAACGGCGAATCGTTGGTTCGTGCCCTAAATGAGCTCGGATTCGACCTCTCGGCGGATGATGTCGCCGCGATAGTCCGCGGAAAGGATTTCGTGCAACTCAAGAACGGACCGTTTGATCTCGACCTGATCTTCGCGCCAGACGGCATCGAGACGTTTGAAGAAGCATGGGCTCGCCACGTCCAAGTGGAAGGTATGCCCGTTTGCCATCCTGACGACATCATCGCCAGCAAAAGGGCCGCAGGTCGTGAAAAAGACCTGGAATCGCTTCCGCGCCTGATTGAGTTTCGAGATTATTGGAAACAGCACTTGCGGGGATAGTGCGAACCCTTGGACTGCAAATCCTCTCCGCTGGTCTGAGACCACGATATGCCCCACGCCATTGAATGCCGACAGCTTGTGAAGCGCTATGAGGGCAAGCCGCCGGTGGAGGCGGTGCGGGGTTTGGATTTGGTGGTGGAGGAGGGTGAGTGCTTTGGCCTCTTGGGGCCGAATGGGGCGGGGAAGACGACGACGCTGGAGATTATGGAGGGGCTGCTGGATGCAACCGGCGGCGAAGTGGAGGTGCTAGGCCGGAAGTGGCAAACGCATGGAAAGGAAATCCGCGAACGAATCGGCATTTCGCTTCAGGAAACGCGACTGGCCGATAAGCAGACGGTTCACGAGACCGTAACGCTCTTCCGCAGCTTCTACCGAAACGGGATCGACCCTGATGAGGCCATTCGCCGCGTGTCGCTGGAAGAGAAGGCGAATTCTTGGATCGTCAAACTCTC
>QHOR01000208.1:0-4871 GCA_003219395.1 Verrucomicrobiota bacterium
GCAATTTCGAGCCAAATGAAGCCCTGGAATTTTTGAAACGGATTGCCAATGTTGCTGGTCGAGGAGGCGGCCTGCTGATCGGCGTCGATTTGCAGAAGGATCAAAGTGTGATCGAAGCTGCCTACAACGATAGCGCCGGCGTCACAGCAGAATTCAATCTGAATTTGCTCGCGCGTATCAATCGCGAGGTCGGCGCGGATTTCGATGTAAGCCAGTGGCAACACCGCGCCATTTACAACTCTGAAGCAGGCCGTATCGAGATGTATTTGATCAGCGTGATCGATCAAAAAGTTCACCTGGGCAATCGAGAGTTTCGCTTCCGAGCTGGCGAGAAGATCTTGACCGAGCATTCTTACAAGCATTCGCGAGAGGGTTTTATCGCGCTGGCGCGCCAGGCCGGGTTTGATTTCGCCAAATTGTGGACTGAAGACGCACGCCTGTTTGGTGTCTTCTATTTTGTTACCCCGACGTGATGCAGACGATCTTGTCTGCTCAGTGTATTTGCGGACCAGGAACTTGCAGGCAGGATTGCCTGCATCACTGCCGCAATGAGCGCCCTTGTTAAACTCATCGACGTAATCAAGCGCTACGCGGACGTGACCGCGTTGGACTCAACGAACCTTTCCATCGAACGCGGCAACACCACGGTTCTCATTGGACCAAGCGGTTGCGGCAAGTCAACCTTGCTCCGATTGATCGTTCGCTTGATTGAGCCCGACTCTGGCTCGATCGAGTTCAACGATGAAACCATCACATCGGATACAATCGCCAAACTTCGCCGGCGAATTGGATACGTGATCCAGGAAGGCGGTTTATTCCCGCATCTGACCGCACGCGCCAATGTCTTGCTCATGGCACGCCACATTGGCAAGGCCCAGGATGAAATGCAGAACAGGCTCGTCGAATTATGCGACCTAACGAGATTTTCTGTCGACTTGCTCTCGCGATATCCGCTCGAACTTTCCGGAGGTCAGCGGCAGCGCGTCGGTTTGATGCGTGCGCTGATGCTTTCACCGGAACTGCTGCTGCTCGATGAGCCGCTCGGCGCGCTGGATCCATTGGTGCGGGCTTCGTTGCAGAAGGATCTCAAGGGAATTTTTGCGCAGCTGCGGCAGACGGTGCTCTTCGTCACCCATGATTTGGCAGAGGCGATTTATTTTGGAGACAAAATCGTCCTCATGAATGACGGCCGAGTCGTGCAAAAAGGTTCGATTGCCGATCTGCGCGAAAATCCATCGGAGCCGTTCGTCGCCGAATTCATCAACGCACAACGCGGAGTCTTGCTGACGTGAAGCTGCCTCGCCCCATTGGAGTAGGGCGCGACCGCCGGGCGCGACGCGCCCGGCCCATTGTTCTCTTGCTATTGTTGTTGATTCCTGTCGCTGTGGTCGTCTCCGCTTCAGCCAATCCAGTCACGATCGGGTCAAAAAAATTCACCGAGTCGTATGTTCTCGGTGAAATCGCCCGGCGTGCGCTAAATGATGCCGGAATCGCAGCGGAACATCGCCAGGGAATGGGCGGCACAATCATTCTCTGGCAAGCTCTCCAAGGCGGACAAATTGACGCGTATCCGGAATACACGGGAACAATCGCGCAAGAAATTCTTAAAACTGGGCAGCAACTCTCATTTGAGGATATTCGAGACGCGCTCGCAGAATACGGCGTTGCCATCACAGAGCCCCTTGGGTTCGATAATACTTACGCGCTGGTCATGCGGCGCAGTGAAGCGCAACGCCGTGGAATTCGCACCATCAGCGATCTGCGACAGCATCCAGAACTGAAGTTCGGGCTTACTCATGAATTTCTCGACCGTCAGGACGGATGGCGACCGTTGCACGAACGTTACGCGCTTCCGCAACAGAGTGTCATCGGGATTGATCATGCGCTCGGTTACTCTGCACTCGCCAACGGTTCAATTGACGTGAAAGACGCTTATTCAACCGACGCAAAAATTGAAGAGAACGATCTGGTTGTCCTTGAAGACGATCTTCGCTTTTTTCCAAAGTATGAGGCGGTCTTCTTATTTCGATCTATGTCGCCGGGCGCGATTACTGCCTTACGCCGGCTTGAAGGAACGCTGGACGAAAAGCGCATGATTCACCTCAACGTGGAAGCAGAACGCACCAAAAATTACGCCTTCGCCGCGAACTTGTATTTCGGGCCTGGCAAAGGATCGGCACCTTCGATGGGCGAATCATTTCCGCACAAGCTTGCGCGCTGGACGCTGCGCCATCTCGAGCTCGCAGGATTTTCGCTTTTGCTCGCGGTAATCATCGGAGTTCCGCTGGGCATTGTTGCCAGTCGCGGTGGATGGATTGGGCAGGGAATTCTCGGGTTCGCCAGTGTCGTCCAAACCATCCCGTCGCTCGCCTTGCTGGCATTGCTTGTCCCTGTTCCATTTTTCGGGATCAGCATGCGCACCGCCATCGCGGCTCTGTTCCTCTATGGGTTGTTGCCGATCGTGCGAAACACTGCAAGCGGACTGCAGGACATCCCGCGATCGTTGCGTGAATCTGCTGTTGCGCTGGGACTCGGTCCGTTCACCCGGCTTCGGGAGATTTACCTTCCCATGGCATCGCGCTCCATTCTTTCGGGAATCAAAACCAGTGCGGTGATTAATATCGGCACAGCTACTCTCGCTGCGCTCATCGGCGCTGGCGGGCTCGGCGAGCCGATCTTGAGCGGCCTCAATTTGAACGATCACGCAACGATTCTGGAGGGGGCTATCCCCGCGGCATTGCTGGCGCTGCTTGTGCAATGGTTGTTCGACGTGCTCGACCGTGTGCTGATTCCCAAGGGATTGCGAATTTAGCGTCATGTGGGCGCGACCGCCGGGCGCGCCGCCAACGGACGGCTCGGAGATCCGTCCCTACCAGTTTCATCGATTCCAAAATGCGATGTAAGGTACGCATATGGCGATCGCTTCGATTAATCCGGCTACGGGCGAAAAGGTAAAGGAGTTTGCTCCGTTCGACGACGCCGAAATCGAGAAACGACTGAAGCACGCCGAGAACGCGTCCAGGAAATATCGCCGCATTGCGTTTAGCCAGCGCTCGGAAGTGATGGAGGCCGTCGCTGAGCTGTTGTTGCAGGAAAAAAACAAACTCGCCGAAATCATCACACTCGAAATGGGAAAGTTGTTCGTGCGCGCCTGTCGATTTTATGCAGACAACGCGGAGCGTTTCCTTGAGGACGAGGCGGCGCAAACGGATGCGGCTCGCAGTTATGTCCGCTACCAACCGCTCGGGCCGGTCCTCGCCATCATGCCATGGAATTTCCCGTTCTGGCAGGTATTTCGATTTGCTACGCCGGCGCTTATGGCCGGCAATGTTGGTTTACTGAAGCATGCGTCGAATGTGCCGCAGTGTGCCCTTGCCATTGAACAAATACTTTGTCGCGCCGGATTTGATGAAGGCGTTTTTCAAACGCTGCTCATCGAACCGGAAGAAGTCGAAAAGATAATTGGCGATTCGCGGGTGAAAGCGGTAACTCTCACGGGCAGCGAAAAAGCCGGGAGCGCCGTGGCAAGCGCAGCTGCACGCGAGATCAAGAAGAGCGTGCTGGAGCTCGGCGGCAGCGACGCTTTCATCGTCATGCCAAGCGCCAACTTTGAAAGTGCACTCAGCACGGCAATTAAAGCCCGCACCATTAACACTGGACAATCCTGCATCGCCGCAAAACGACTGTTCATTGCAGACGAAATCTATGACGAGTTTCTCGACCAATTCGTTGACAGAATGCGCGCGTTGAAAGTTGGCGATCCCAAGGATCCGTCTACTGAAATTGGCCCCCTGGCAACGGAACAAATTTTGCAAGGCGTGCACGATCAGGTCCGAAAATCAATCGCAGCCGGAGCAAAATTATTGACCGGTGGAAATCGAATTCACGGCCCGGGATTTTTCTATGAGCCAACGGTGCTCGTCAATGTCCCGCGCGAATCGCCCGTTTATCGTGAAGAGGTTTTTGGTCCGGTCGCGTCAATTTTCCGCGTCCGCAATGCAGACGATGCCATCGCGATGGCCAACGACACTTCATTCGGTCTTGGAGCCAGCGCGTGGACAAATAATCCCGAGGAACAAGAGCTCTTCACGTCGGACCTGGAAGCGGGAATGGTTTTCATTAACGCCATGGTCGCCTCCGATCCGCGTTTACCCTTCGGTGGTGTCAAGCGTTCCGGTTTTGGGCGCGAACTCGGTGCCGCCGGGATTCGCGAGTTCACGAACACGAAGACGATTTGGATCTCGTGAGAGGTGGCGCCATACAGACCATTCACCAATTCCAGGAAACGCCACCATAAAAGGAGCGCCCGTCGCCTGGATGAAAAATCTGAGGGTTCGGTTGCGTACGGGCGTCGGCGATCACGTCAATAGCGGAGGCATAACGCTGGTTGGTCAGGTTCTTGCAATCCAGAAAAACGGAAAAACCGTTGCTCTCTCGAAATCCGGCACGGAAACCAAGTAGTGCATAACTCTGGGCAAAGAGCGTGTTCGCCTGGTCGACCGGATAACGCGAGAAGCTACACTGCACGTTTGGACCCGCATAGAAACCAGAAGGTGTTTCGTAAAGCAACTGCGCTTCGTAAATGTGGATCGGAATTCCCGCGATGCGGTTATCTGCGTAAATGGGATCCCGATCGAAACGAAAATCGTTTAGCGCGTAGCTTTGATCGAATGATAAACGGTCGCCCGCACGGCCTCCATGCTGTGGAAGCAGGATTTCCTGAAGCAATTCTATCTCCAGATTTGCCTCAACTCCCTGATGAATCGAACGGGGGACGTTCGTCGTGCCAATATCATTGCCAAACCGATCGTTAAGCTCCAGTAATTCGTTACGCAGCCAGGAGTGATAAAGCGATAACTCCCACTTAATCC
>QHOR01000208.1:4878-5405 GCA_003219395.1 Verrucomicrobiota bacterium
CGCGTGCCGATCTCGATCGTCCAAGCGTGTTGCGGTTGCAGTGGCGTGTAAACGACGCTGGAATCGGCACCTTCCGTAAAGTCGACGAGATTATCAAGTGAAGGCGGTTGCCAACTGCGGCTGAAATTTACGAACCCCTGCGTTTCGTGACTGACTTCATAGATCATTCCGAGCTTAGGAGTGAATCCCAAAAAATCCTGCCGATTGGATTGATTCCCGTTTGCGTCACTGACGAAATCATCAATGAAATGCCGCTCTGCCAAAATGGCTTGCGCTCCAGCGAGAACCGATAACTGCGGTGCAACGTAGAATTGATCTTCGAGATAGAATGGAACGTTTAGCGAAATGCCTTCGCCTCGCGCAGTCGTCGCGCCCGTATGTCCGAATAGGTTCTCATAGTTTTGACTATGCTCGTCTTCGACCTGCGGATTCAATCCGATCGTGAAAAAATTGCGCTGACCAAAAAATTCGTGCCGACTAACGAAATTCAAGCTGCCGCCGAAATTGTCCGAATAAAACATTTCGAT
>QHOR01000208.1:5503-12341 GCA_003219395.1 Verrucomicrobiota bacterium
GAACGTAATTCCAATCTTTGTTCCAATCTTGCGCAATCGCGAGTGGGTTGGCCTGCGAGGGCGCGTCTTCCATTTTTACCTTGGTCAAGCCGCCAGGCAGATTCCGATCGGTCCGATCGAGCGTGAGATAAAATCGGTTCTCGACCTCTTCATTGAATTTATAGCCGATATCAGCAAAAAGGATTTCTGTGTCTTCGCGGCTGTGGTCTCGAAAGCCACCGCGCTCTCTAAAGCCAATCGAGGCAAACTGATCGAGGAGACCCTCTACCGCGCCGCTGCTCATCTGGCCATGAAAGTAACCAAAGCTTCCGCCCTCCAGTCGGATTTGAAACGGCGCTGCATTGTACCCGGTCAGCGGCACGAGATTGATTGCCCCGCCCAGAGTCAGTGCGCCGTATTTCAATGCATCAGCGCCGCGAAAAATTTCCGCATGACTGAGCGCATCCACGTCAAGATCTTCCAGAATGGCTTCCCCATCTGCCTGATTGTAGCTCAAGCCGTCGAGCAAAAACGTGACTCCCAGCGGTTCGTCCTCGGACGTAATACCAGATCCGCGGATCGAAATCTTCGAAACCTCGGCGCCATTTTCCGACTGAAGGAAAACGCCCGGTGTTCGTTGCAGCAAATTTTCGAAGTTTGACGCGCGGCCGAGTTTCATCTCATCGGCCGTCTTAATTGTAAAATTCCCGGGAACGCGCGCTTTCTGCTTCGTCGATTCGTCCGGCGAGATCGAGGTAAGTGAGCCGATCCCCTCTCCTGTGACCGTTACCTCCTCTGTTTCCGCTGGTTTAGTTGAACTCCCGGCTGCTTGCGCGGTTTTAATTCCGATTCCCGTAACTGCTATGATCGCAAAGACGCTCCAACGTCGCCACATTAACTTTGGTCAATTGCTCACTGGAGTTGCTTCACAAATCGCCACCCGTTCCGCACGTAACCGAGGGACTCGTAAAACTTGTGGGCGTAATCTCGGGTAAGCTGTGTATTCAAGGCAACGCGCGTCACTCCTCTTTGGGCGAAATCTTTCTCCGCCGTTGCAATCAGCGCGCGACCAATTCCACGCCGGCGGGAGGCACTCAACGTCACCAGGGCAAGAATTCGACCGGACGGATCGTTATGCTCATAGTTTGCACACGTGATCGTCCCAATCATCCCGCAAACGCAGCCATCGATAACAGCGACAAACGTCTTATAGGCTGGATTCGATAACACCAACTTCAGGCGTGTCTCCATTTCTGCGCGCGTGGTGTCATAGCCGAGCTCGCACATCAGCACGGCAAGCCCCAGAGCGTCGTTCAATTTCGCATCTCGAATTGTAAATTTGTTTTTCTGTAGTGGCAGCTGTGCCGGCTGCGAAGTTGATTCGCATGCAGGCGATACGCCTGCTTCCACACGGGCGCTGGTACGGCGGCCGCTATTCATTCGCTCGCTCGAATTCTCTCAATCGCGGCAACAACTGCTCCAGGATCGTCGCTACTGATTCATCAACGCTTTGGCGATCCGTATGCACAACAATCTCCGGGTCCTCTGGCGCCTCATAGGGAGCATCGATGCCTGTGAATTCGCGAATTTGTCCGGCGCGCGCTTTTTTGTAGAGATTCTTAGGATCACGCGCTTCGCAAACTTCCAGCGGTGCATCAACAAAGACTTCGATAAATTCGGCGTTGCCTTCCAAAGCAATCTCTCGCGCGCGGCTGCGATCCATTCGGTAAGGAGAGATAAACGCAGTGATTATCACCGTACCGGCGTCGGCCATGAGTTTGGCGACTTCACTGACGCGGCGAATATTTTCTACCCGATCATCAGGAGAGAACCCGAGATTTGAGTTCAATCCATGCCGAATGTTGTCCCCGTCGAGGACATACGTATGCATGCCGAGAAGGAACAGGTCCCGTTCGAGCGATTGGGCAATGGTCGATTTCCCGGCCCCGGAAAGGCCAGTTAACCAAACAACTGCTCCGCGATGCCCGCTGCGCACTGCCCGTGCGCGGGTGGTAATTTTTCCCTCGGTCCAAAAGATGTTTTTGCTTTTTGTGACAGTGCGATCTGTGTAGACCCCGCCAAAAATCGTTCCGCCACCACAAATTTGGCCGTCGTCGATGATGACGAATCTTCCGAGGTTCGGAATACGCTCATGGTTGTCGAGGACGAGGGGCGCCCTGGTCTGGATTGTGAGTCGGCCAATCTCGTTTCGCTCCAATTGTTCGCGGCCGTCACTCTTCGTCTCCAGCGTCGAAGAATCCGTGACTCGCTCGATAGACACGACCTCACATTTCACGTCCTGAGTTGCCAGGCGGAGGCTGTACAAATGCCCAATACGCAGTGGCTCGGCCACGATCCAGAAAAGGTCCGCATGGAAACGATTTGCCTCGATTGGCGTTTCATTTTCGCGCGATGCGACATAGCCGCGCTCGACGAAAATCTGCTCGCTAAGTGTGATCCCAATCGAGTCTCCAGCGATGGCCGGACCATTTTCCTGCGCGTTCCAGCGCTCGATTGTAGCGACCACTGACGATTTGTTAGCCGGTGAGAACACGAGCTGATCGCCTGCCCTTAGCGTTCCGGTCTCGATCCGGCCTGCGACAATCCGGCGGCTATCGAACCGATAAATATCCTGAACACAAAAGCGAAGCGGAAGATCGACATCGCGCTCCTGTGGTCCCAGCGAATCCAGTGCTTCGAGGAGACTCGTCGCGGAGTACCATTTCATTTGGGTACTTGCCCGCGCGACATTCTCCCCTTCCCTGGCTGACGCGGGAATAAACGTCCTTGCCCCCAACCCAAGCTCGCGAAGAAACTTTCGATATTCCTGCTCGATCTCCCGAAATCGCTTTTCGGAGTAATCCGCGAGATCCATCTTGTTTACGACCACAATGAGATGCTTGATGCCAAGCATGCTCAACAGGTAGGCGTGACGCCGACTCTGTTCGCGCACACCTTCGTCGGCGCTGATCACCAGGATCGCTGCGTCGGCCCTCGACGCGCCCGTAATCATGTTCTTTAAGAATTCCTTGTGTCCCGGCGCGTCGATGATGGCGTACTGGCGTCGCGGCGTTCGAAAAGGAATTTCGGTTGTGTCGATCGTGACGTTTTGTTTTTGCTCCTCAAGAAGTGCATCGAGCAAAAAAGCGAATTCAAATTCCATTCCTTCGGCGGCACATGTCTTCTTTATTTGCTCAACTTTTCCTTCGGGCAGAGAGCCCGTGTCGTGCAGGATCCGTCCGATCAGCGTGGATTTTCCGTGATCGACGTGACCGACGAAGACGACGCGCAGCGTCGGACTGCTGCCGATACTGGATACTGGCTTCTTGATACTGGATGAAGGACGTGACGCCGAGTTCACTTTTCTGAAATATGGCCGCGTTCGATACTTTGTAAGAACAGGTTCAATTTTCGCCCGAGCTCATCGAGCTTTCTCGTGAGGTCATCAATCACCGCAGAATCCGTTAACGAGCTTGTGGCAACGAGCGTGTCCAGGTGATCTGCAGTTTCATCACACGAAGCGAGTGCGTAATCAATGAACCTCACGAATTCCTGTCAAACATTTCGAATTTGGGCAATTTCGTCAAACTCATGTTGTGAATCGCGATCACCAGGTCTCGCGCTAATTGCCACACCTCAAGGTTGCGATAATTCATCCAGTATCCAGCATCAAGTATCCAGGATCGGCATTACAAGAATCCCTTCGCTCTCAACTTCTGCATGGCATTCCGTTCGTAATGATCCTGCGCGCGTCCGGCACGCTCCGTGGTGTTTGTTGCTTCCAATTCGGCAATAATTTCGTCGATCGTAGAGGCGGTGCTCTCGATAGGTTTCGTGATGGGACTACATCCTAACGAGCGAAATCGTTTTCCGCTCCGAGCGAAATACATTTGCGGAATGGGAATGTTTTCCCGCTGTATGTACCGCCAAATATCCACCTCAGTCCAATCGATGCGAACATGTTCGCCTTTGCCGGCTGTGGTTACGAATTGGCTCCAGAATTCCGGAGGCTGATCCTTGTAGTCCCATTCAAACTGCGCGTTGCGCGGCGAAAAATATCGTTCCTTGGCGCGAGTTGGATCTTCATCGCGTCGAATGCCGGTAATAAGTGCGTCCCATTTGTACTCCGCCAGCACCTGCTGCAAGGCTACAGTTTTTAATTCGTGCGTCACCGTCACCGGATCGTGCGTTTCATAACCGATCCCACGCGCGCGGGCCTCGACATTGGTTTTAACAATCAGGTTGAGGTTGTGGTGTTTCCTTGCCCATTCGCGGAATTCCAGCATCTCCGGGAACTCATAGGTCGTGTCGATATGCAAGACCGGAAAGGGAACGCGTCCGAAGAATGCTTTGCGCGCAAGCCAGACCAAGACGTTTGAATCCTTACCCATCGACCAGGGCATGGCGATATTTTTGAAGGCGTGATACGCCTCGCGGAAAATGAAAATGCTTTGATTCTCGAGATTGTCGAGATGAGTGCGTTGGATTTTCGTCATGTCCAATTAAGGGCCGTTCTATACAATCGGGAAGGCCTGGCTGCAACGAAGCGTCATCAAAGCTCCAAATCCCCAGGCCCAAATCTCAGGCAAACTGCCAGGCTGTAACGGGAAAGTCAGCCGGGCAGCTGTTGGTTTGCCATTTTTATTGTTTGAAGATTGTTTGGAACTGGGATCTTGGGATTTGGGATTCATAATATTCCGGACGCCGCGATTCGGCTTGCGCGCTACCACTCGCATTTTAATCTTTAGCTATGCCGGAAACACGCGCGACCGCATACGACTCAAAGATCGAAGGCAACGTAATTTTTACGCGCTTCGATGCCGCGCTCAACTGGGTACGCAAAAACTCGCTTTGGCCAATGCCGATGGGCCTGGCCTGTTGCGCGATCGAGCTAATGGCGGCGGCTGCATCACGATTCGATATTGCACGGTTCGGCGCCGAAGTGATGCGCTTTTCGCCACGGCAATGCGATGTGATGATCGTTGCTGGCACTGTCACCTACAAAATGGCGCTGGCGGTAAAACGAATTTACGAGCAAATGCCGGAGCCGAAGTGGGTGATCGCCATGGGCGCATGCGCGTCCACTGGCGGCATGTATCGGTCGTACGCCGTGTTGCAAGGCATCGACCAGCTTTTGCCGGTCGACGTTTATATTTCCGGTTGCCCGCCTCGCCCGGAAGCGTTGCTCGCCGGACTGATGAAATTGCAGGAGAAAATTTCAGGAGAACGCTCCTTCAGAAATCAGAAGCCGGAACTGGCACAAAGGCTTGAGGAAGCGCTCGGATGATCATCTTCGCTGGAATTTATGATTGTAGGGCAGGCGTTTCGCTTGCCATTCGCAATCCTGACAGGCGAAGCCGATTCTCTACCACAGGATAGCCATGGCCGGCAAAGATCTGCTCGACCTGTTAGGCGAAGCGTTTGGTGCGAAGATTCAGAACAAGACTGAATTTCGCGGCGAAATGACCTGCACAATTGCGGCCGCAGATCTCCGCCAGATCGCAGCCTTCTGCCGAGATCAACTTTCATTCGATTATTTGATCGACATCACGAGCATCGACAATTACGGCGAAGAGCCGCGTTTCGAAATTGTTTACCATCTGTATTCGATGTCGCAGGCAGTTCACCTGCGGTTCAAGTTAAAAGTGCCGGAAGACACTGCCGCTGTAGATACTATTTCCGACATTTGGCCGACGGCGAATTGGCATGAGCGCGAGATTTACGACATGATGGGACTCAAATTCAACGGACATCCCGATCTCCGTCGCATTTTAATGTGGGACGGCTACCCGTTCTTCCCGCTGCGAAAAGATTTTCCGCTGGAAGGATTGCCAAGCGAAATGCCCGATGTTGCTTTCACAAAAGTCACACCTTTGGAAGGCGGGCCCTTCGTTACCGTCCCGAGTACTGCTACCTCAAAAGACCGCGAACCGCGCGCCCGCCCACCGGAGTTGTGACTCTGCGCAATGTTGGACGGCGCATTTTGGACTCACTCAATTCTATGCGGCAGAGACGGGCGGAGCGGTTTCAGGTTTTCGCGTCGCAACCATCACATCTGGACGCAAACCTTCTTCGCGCGGAATGATGGTCGTTGTCTTCTGGCCTGGCTTGGGATAAGCGATCCGGCTGTGCAGCATCATTAAAAGGGTGAACCGAAAACGCTCTGCGATGATTTTCAATTCGCCCAGTGTCAGATCGCAGTCGTCCAGCTGCCGATCGCTAATGCGCTCCTCAATCAGTTCGTTTACGAGCGTTTCGATTTTTTGCGGCGTAGGTTTCTCCAGGCTGCGTGATGCGCTTTCGATCGTGTCGGCCAGGCTCACGATGGCGCTTTCCTTTGTTTGTGGTTTTGGTCCGCCGTATCGAAAACTCTCCTCCTTGACCTCCGGGATATCATCCTCGCGCAGCTTCATAATTTTTCCGCCAGCGCGCGCATCTTCGTGCTGCTGAAGCGCTCGTTGATAAAAATAACGGACGATTGAGGTACCGTGATGCTCCTGGATGATGTCAATGATGCGCTGATTGAGTCTGTATTTCAGGGCAAGATCAACACCTTCCTTCACGTGCGCGATGATAATTAACGCACTCATCGTCGGTGCGAGATCATCATGCGGATTGCGTTCAAAGCTCATGTTCTCAGTGAAGTATTCCGGCTTCACCAACTTGCCCACGTCATGAAAATAAGCGCAGACGCGGCACAGCGTGGCGTTTGCTCCGATCGCTTCCGCCGCGGCTTCGGCGAGATTGGCAACCACCAGGCTGTGATGATACGTGCCTGGTGCCTCGATGGTCATACGGCGCAGTAGCGGATGATTGAGATCAGATGCTTCTAACCAGGAAATGTCCGTTGTGATTTGAA
>QHOR01000209.1 GCA_003219395.1 Verrucomicrobiota bacterium
CTCCCATTGGAGCTTTGCCAAATCTACTCGTGAAACTTTGCGCATCGAAGTTGCAAAGAGGCTGCTTGATCTAGATCAACCAGCCAAAGGGGCGGTCAGACAGAATCAACGGATTACGTCGGACACCGGACAGACAAATAGGTGACTATTTGCATCGTCCATGATGTCGGCGCTGTCTATTTTGATCAGGTCCGCACGGCATGTTTAGCGGAGTTCCAAGACTGCTTGTCGGCGGACAAAAGTCAGGGATATCGTTTTGCCAAACGGGAAGCTCGTTTTCGTGGTTGATGATGACCCCGGAACGCTCAGGGGCTTAAACCGAGTGCTGCGACAGCATGGATACGACAGCATTCTGTTTCCGACTGCCGAGGCGTTCGAAAATCACACCGATTTTGAAAATGCACTTTGCGTCATCCTCGATATCAACCTGAACAACAGGTCGGGCATCGACCTCGGGTATGGTCTAAAAAATAATGGAATTTCGGTGCCGGTCATCTACATGACCGGGAACGATAACCCTGCGGTTCGCGCCGCCGCGCTTCAATCTGGATGTCTCGCCTATCTCACAAAACCGTTCTCGGCGAATTTGCTGATCGAGTCGCTCGAAAGAGCATCGGCCGGTGTCACGTAGGTGGCAGATCATCGCTGCCCTAGCAACTGAACGACCCACTGCATGCGAGAGGGAGTGTCGCAGTGTCGCTCGTTGCTACAGTGGAAGAGTAATTTCAAAAAGGCAGCCTTTGGAGCTTGTTTCGGTAAGCCGAAGCTTACCGCCGTGATCCTCGATAATCCTGCGAGAAATGGACAGTCCCAATCCCATTCCCGAAGGTTTCGTCGAAAAAAATGATTCAAATATTTGGGTTTCATTTTCGGCAGCGATGCCGGGTCCGGAGTCTTGGATACGGATCGATATGACCGACTTTCCAGCATGGGCCGTCGTCAGCCGAATGGCCTTTATTGTTGCGGGACCTGCTGTGATTGCGTCAATCGCGTTCCTGACTACATTCAGGATCACTTGCTGTAGCTGGATCTGGTCAGCCCTTACCTGCGGAAGGTCTTCTTGAAATACGGTTGAAATAGATACGCCGTGAACATGCAGCTCGTTCTCAACCATCTTCAACACTTCCCGAGCAACAAGATTGACATCAATCATCGTCCTTTGAGGAGCGGTCGTTTTAAACAGCGCGCGAACACCTTCGACTATTTCATTCGCGCGGCTGTTATCGTTCTTCACCTCCATTAAACAGGAACGTAAGTCTTCAAGATCAACGGGCGTTGCTTTGAGACATTCCAACGCTGCGTCGGAATTTAGTGACATTGCAGCCAGCGGCTGCTTGATTTCATGTGCGATTGCGGCTGTCGCTGCTTCCACACTTAAGAGCCGGTTGGTGCGTTCGCGTCGCTGTAGCATGATCGCGCTGGCGAGTCGTGAATATAGAAGCATTGTTTCGACGAGCAACACGCTCAGCAACATGCAACTTGCGACCAGAACAAAACATCGAGCTGCGTACCAACCGATGGTGAATCGTATCGAGCTGCCGATGATCGCCACCAAGAAGTTTGGCATGTAGGCGAGCAAAGTCACCATCACCCATAAATCAAGCATTGTGCGTCTACGCGATAGTAGCACCGCTAGTGCGGTAGCACCCCATAGCCAAAGCGCAAGATTGACCTGATTGCCAAACCGGGTCTGCACCCTGATGTCGTCAGTGAAGAAGCTCGGGATATATTCCGTTTTGGTCGTTACGATCCAAGTTAGTACAGCTATCGTCGCAAGAACGCCCGCAACAGTGACTATGATGGCGGCCATTGTCGATCTGACCGGCAGCTTACCGGCTCCAATCCTGTCTTTGGAGAGCGCATAGACAAGGACCGCCGCCGTAAACGTCGTGTGCCAAAGCACGTAAATCCAGGCTGGACTATTAGGCCCGTCACCGATCAGACCAGCGGGGGCGTACCCGCCCGGAAAGGCCAGCGTCTGAAGGAACGCGAACGAGCCGCTGAATATGTAGGCGCTTGCGAGCGCGAGAAGGGCGGGCTGAGGCTGGATGGAGAATTGCGCGAACAGAAGCGTTGCCGTGATCAGATCGGCGACGCTCACGACGGTTTGCAAAACCGGGATGAAGGCATCAATACGACCGACCTGTATGCTCGCGAACGGTGCCATAACTGCCGCCGCGAGGGTCAAAACGCTGACGATCCCGACGGCTATCTTTGTTTGCCGGTCGGTCGCGGGCATTGTTGCGATTACTAGCGGGAAATCCTGTGCTTGTTCCTTCACCCGGGTGTTCCGCTCCGTCAATCCCGACCACAGCATTATCGGTTCAGGCTGGCCAAAGAGAAGAGACTGCTATGCTCGAGGAGCAACGGCTCGGGCCTGTCCGCTATAGTAGCACCGGTACTTGATCGCACTCAATCCCGGCTCAAGCGGGGCTGGTAGCGGTTTCGCGGCGGGGCACGATGCGCTGAGGGGCGGATCTTATGGCGCTTCGGCTTTGCCTCGACTGAATATACCCTCCGCTTAAAGATCGCCCGGTGACGCTCCCATTGGCTCCAATCACCGGCGCGGGAATGCTGCTGACTAATAGCTGCCGATCCAAATGCCGCGCGGCGACATATTATTCGGCCAAGTGGGCGAAATCGCAGCTCGCCATAAGAGCGCTTCACAGCGCCTGGAGCAGAAGAGCGGCTGGTAAGAATAGCGCTCGCTTTTGCCTGTTCATCATCTGGTCAACCCGTTACGATGCCCCACTCGCGTCTGGGCGTTCGGAGTGGGAGCAAAGTGCGTTTCCAGCCAGCAGCAGTTCGCTTTAGTTGCGCGCGGGCCTTCACCGCTGTGCTCGCGGTCGCATTATTAGTGGTGACATTGGGTCAAAGTCAGGCGGCTGATCCTGCGCCCAAGCGCGTTCTGATGCTGCATTCGTTCGGGCTTCGTTTCAAGCCATGGACTGATTATGCGGAAGGCATTCGCCGTGAGATAAGCCGGAAGTCAAACACGCCGGTGGACTACCTTGATCACTCGCTTGTGAATGCTCGATTGGGTGCTGACAAATCAGACGATCCGTTTGTCGATTATCTTGACGCCGTCTACTCGAAAATTCCTCCTGATCTCATTATTGCGTTCGGCGCCCCGGCAGCGAGCTTCGTCCAGCAACATCGAGAACGTCTGTTCCCGGGTAAGCCTATGCTCTTTACGGCTATAGAGGGGCGCAGGGTTCAACGCGACAAGCTTACCGCGAACGACACTGTCGTGGCGACACATAATGACTTTGCCGCAGCCTTCGAAAATCTCCTCCACGTATTGCCCGATACCAAAACCGTCGTGATTGTGAATGGAGTTTCTCCCAACGAAAAGTTCTGGGAGGGCGAACTGCGGCGGGAGCTTGCGCAATTCAGCAATCGCGTCGAATTAAAATGGTTCACCGATCTGTCGTTCGAAGCTGTTCTGAAAAATACGGCAAATCTTCCGCCTCACACGGCCATTTTCTGGCACCTGATGAACGTTGACGCAGCGGGGGTTGCTCACGAGCAAAACGCCGCGCTAAATCGCCTTACCGCCTCGGCCAACGCACCGGTTTTTTCTTTCCTTGACGTCTTTTTCGGCGAAGGACTTCTCGGCGGCTCAATGCAATCGGTGAAGGAAGGAAGCGAGTTGGCGGCGGCGGTTGCCCTTCGCATTTTTGCTGGGAAAGCCTCCTACCGAAAACGCTTTGCCGAAATACGATTGGCGACAAATGCAGCGCTGGGGAGTTGCCGAGACCAGTCTGCCGCCCGGCAGCACGATCTACTTCCGCGAGCCGACAGCGTGGGAGCGCTACTCGTGGCAAATCGGGCTGATCGTCGCCGTTATCATCGTGCAAGCTGGACTTATCTTTGCCCTGCTACATGCGAATCGTCGGCGTCAATTTGCCGAAGCGCAGTCGCGGGATCGCCTGACAGAACTGGCCCGTGTCGTGCGCTTCTCCACGGCTGGCGAACTGACCGCCTCTATAGCCCATGAAATCAACCAGCCACTCGGCGCTATTCTGACCAACGCCGAAACCCTGGACGAAATCCTGAA
>QHOR01000227.1:0-3509 GCA_003219395.1 Verrucomicrobiota bacterium
CCCCAAGGATGACACCGCGCGAGGCGTTTTAGTCCCAGCCAGCTTCCGTGAGCGATGCCGTGTTTCTCAACCGCTTCCAGAAAATATGCCGAGCACGTCGGCGTAAACCGGCAGCCGGAGGCGGGTCCGCATAACAAGCCAAGAACCGGTGAAAGCGTGGATTGATAAACGCGAATTATAGAACGGATCACCCAGACCATCAGAGCAGGATAGAAGCGCGTCTCGCGAGACGCAACCATTCATCTTCTAAGGCGCGATAGCTCGCGTTTGCAGCATTGTGCTTAGCAATCAACACGATCCAGAAGTCCTTTCCCAAATCATGCTGATGCTGCCGCACTATCTCACGCAAACGACGCCGGACGCGATTGCGAACTACCGCGTTTCCCAGGCGCCGAGAGGTAATGAAGCCGACACGACAAAGCCCGGAATTGGCAACTACCGCTGCGTTGACTATTAGCAGTTTGCCGCGCCGTACCTGGCCGTCTCGTTTCACGAGCTCGTATTCGGACGCGCGTGTCAAGCGACGCGCTTTGGAAAAACAGAACGAAGTTGAGTGCGCCATGTCATCGATTGTAAGCTAGCTCAATAGACAAAATCGTCCCATCGCTAGCGACGCAAGCCGTACAGCAAAAGTCTTCTCCCGGTGAATCCCGGGAGAAGACTTCGCGGAGAGGAAAAGCGAACGAATTAGGGAGTAGGCGACGCCTCAGCAGGAGATTCCGCTGTTCCCGTAGTAGTCGTTGTGGTACTGGTGGAAGATTCAGTGGTAGAGGCTGGACTGGTTGTTTCCGTTGTCGTTGGAGGACTAGTGGCCGCCGGAGTTGTTGCGGGTTCGGTTACCTCGGTCTTTTGCTCGCACGCCGCGAGGAGCGCGGCACCGGCCAGAATACAGATGTATTTTTTCATAGTGTTAATTGGAAGAGGCATATTGCTTTAACAGAGTAATCGCAGCAAGGCAGTTTTTGACCGCATTTGATTCTGATTTTTTAAAGCAAATGCTTGATGCGCGCCGATTAAAGCGGGGCTGCGTATTTGAATCCGTGCGCCTCCGCCACCGCCTTACAAGTGAGTTGTCCATCGCGGGTGTTGATGCCGCCAATCAACGCAGGTTGTTTTTTACATGCGCCCTCCAGGCCGAGATCGGCGAGCAATTCCACATAGCGAAACGTGACATTTGTAAGCGCCTGGGTTGCTGTGCGCGCGTAGGCTGCCGGCATGTTTGCTACGCAATAATGGGTGACATGCTCCTCGACATAAACCGGATCAAGGTGCGTGGTGGGTCGCGACGTTTCCGCGCAACCGCCTTGATCGATGGAAATATCCACCAGCACACTGCCCGGCTTCATTTTTTGCAGCATCGCACGTGTAATTAACTTCGGGGCCTTTGCTCCCGGCAACAGCACGGCACCAATGAGCAAATCGCAGCCGGCCATCAACTCCTGCAAGTTTGCCTCGCTAGAATAGAGCGTATTCGTGTTTTCCATCGCCAGGTCGAGATAACGCAGCCGTTCCAGGTCAACATCAAGGATTGTCACTTCCGCACCCAGACCCGTTGCAATGCGCGCTGCATTCACACCCGACGTCCCGCCGCCCACCACAACGACGCGTCCGGGCAAAACTCCAGGCACACCGCCCAACAAGACCCCGCTGCCGCCATTGTATTTGGCAAGAAAATTCGCGCCCATCACCGCTGACATGCGACCGGCTATCTCGCTCATTGGCTCGAGCAATGGCAAACGATTGTTGATCTGAATTGTCTCATAGGCCACTGCGGTCACTCCTGACTTCAGCAATGCTTCAGTAAGAGCTTTACTCGCCGCCAGATGGAGATACGTGAACAGGATCTGACCCTTCCGCAGCAATGAAAACTCTGCCTCGAGCGGCTCTTTCACTTTCACAATCATGTCAGCTCGTGTGAAAACTTCGCTTGCTTGATCGACAATTTCAGCGCCTGCTTTGACGTAGTCTTCATCCGGATAACCCGAGCCAATACCGGCGTTCTTTTGCACCAGGACCGAATGCCCCCGCCTGGTGAGTTGACTCGCAGCCGATGGCAGCAGTGCGACGCGTTGCTCCTGCTCTTTAATTTCTTTCGGGATACCAATGATCATGTAAGAAGGTGAATGGTGATAAGTGATCAGTGAATGGTGGTAAAGTGAAATCCACCGACATGACCACCTGAATTGCTATTCACTAGTCACCAGCCAGTATTCACTAATTCAAAGACGGATCGTCCGGCGCGGCAGCCAGCATTTTATACCACGGTCCCAAGCCGCGCATAATCTCAAACCACAGGTTGGGAAGACGATCAAGTTTCAGCACCGACGGGCTAGCTTTTTGAAGCAGCCATGCTTTCTGCTTCATCTCGCTTTCAAGCTGTCCCGCTCCCCAACCGGCATAGCCTACAAACGCGCAAACTGTAATTACTTTTTTCTGGTCAACTGCATCGCTCGTTTCCTCTAAAGCGACATGGTGATTGAGCTTGAGACCGGTCCCCTGGTGCCACTCGAACGCGGCGAACATCAGCTGGTTTTTCCCCACAGGCCCGCCGAGAAAGACTGGCACCTCGCCAAGGCCTGCCGGCGGTGTCTCGGTCACCAGCTCCGCCACCTGTCTGTCGAGAGGGCGATTGATGATAACGCCCAAAGCCCCCTCGCCTGGATCATGTTCAGAAACGAAAAGCACTGTGCGTCGAAAATTCGGATCGAGCATGTTCGGATGAGCGACCAGCAATGAACCAGCGAAGCTGCGCGCAGCATGCTCATCATCAAAATCACGCATGCGAAACTAGAAACTGCGACGCGCGCTTGCGCAACCCAGGTGATGCAATCGAATTTTCGCATGCCGCCCACTGATGAGAATGCCAAAATTCAAATGTGAAAGAGACGCATCAACTCTTGGTCATTTAAAGATTCGGATCGATTTGGTCAGTCTCATTCTTGCCTGCGAATTTTTTCATATAAAATTTGTTGCGATCTGCCGGAAGCTCGTTTAGTAGCGTCGAAGTTTTTTAAGATTGTTCTGGGGGGAACAGCCGCCCTTCACGCCTATCGGGCGTGGGGGGCGGTAATTTTTTGGGCCGAAATTTCGTTGTTCGTTCTGTCCTTTTGCTCGTGCTCACCTGCCGCGCTGTAGATAGACGAAGCGGCGTGCTCGTGCTCGATTAGAGCCTCAGCAAGAAACGCTCAACGTCCAACGCTCAATGCCAAAGTCAGCAATCTCAGGGCGTATTTCCTGGCCGCTCGCATTCACGTTGCTCGCCATCATCGTCGCGACAGTGGTCATCATTGTTTTTTGGCGCATTGAAACCTGGCCCGCCCGGACAGCGAGACAAAGCACTGCCGAGCTCGAGAAGCTGGGCAAGGATTTACGCAGCGCTTTCATCGATCTCGCGCATTTGCAGCCGCGCATCACCATTAACAATCGCGTTTATATGGAACAGACGACTCCGGTGAGCGAACTGGTTGTTTTGTCACGACGCATGGAAGTTGAACACGAACTGCTCCACA
>QHOR01000227.1:3676-9779 GCA_003219395.1 Verrucomicrobiota bacterium
TGCAAAGTGAATTATCCATTCTGCCCGAGCTTGCACGGGAAAAAGCAGCACAAGGGAACTTGCCAGCCGAAGCTGAGCGCGCGTTGCAACAGCAAATTCAGGAACGGGTACACCCGCCGCAACCGCTGCATTTGATTTTCAAAGATGGCCCCGCAAATGAAGCCAGGCGAACCAGGAAAACCCAATGACGAACGAACGTCGAAGCTCGAATGGCAAACGCCGCTTCTTCGACTAGGGAAATCTAAATGCTCTTAAAACGTCGATTTCTCCTCGTTACTCTTCTCCTCCTGCTCGCCTTATTGTTATCGGTTTGGTTTACCCCGTTTGCCGTGTCACATGGTGTTCGTTGGTGGATCTGGTGGAGAGCGCGACAAGAGGGCTTCATGGTTGATATCGACAAGATCGATGCCCCATTCCTGCGTCCGGTTGCGATTCGGCAACTTCGCTTGAGAAATGCGCACGATGACACGCTGCGCATCGATGTGACAATTACGGATGCGACGTTCAACTTGAACTTCAAGCATATCCTTCTTCACAGACGAGGTCGCGCCATCGGCCATCTATCGATCCGAGACTTGCACGGAGAGTTGCGCCAAAGCAACCCCAATGTGCGAGCGTTGAGCCGGCACGGCTGGGCGACGCTGCACCGAATGCTTCCGGAAGATCTGACCGCTGGCGCCTCGGAGGTGCGGATTGAGACCGGGCCGACGCTTATTTTATTGCGGAACGGATCTCTATCCGCCAATCAAATCGAAGCAGGTCGTTTTAGCGCCGCCGAGGTGATGATAGCGTCCCCTTGGTTCCATCAGACATTTTCGCAAGTGCGCGGTGCAACTCATTGGGAAGCTGATCACCTGACAATCGCCGGACTTACCTTAACACATGGACTCGACCTGCAGTCTGCCACGGCGGATCTGTCGCGTCTGGGGAACCAACGCGTGGGATTGCAGTTCGACGCCGACGCGTTCGGCGGAAAAATCCGCGGAAACATTTCGCACGAATGGCGCTCTAAACATTCCAACTGGAAAATTGCCGGTGGGGCTACCGACATTTCTCTCGAGCAGACTTCGGAAGCATTTGGATTCGCCGATCGCGTCAGCGGTTTGCTCCACGCCGGTAACTTTACGTTTCGCGGTAATCTCGCTGAGCCGGACCTGGTAACCGCGTCACTGTGGAGCGAACTGACCGGGCTTACGTGGCGCAATCGCACCGCCGAAGCGATTATGCTTGGTGCCGCTCTCTACAACCGCCGCATTCAGCTCCAGCAACTGTACATAAAACAACGGGCAAACCAGTTCACGTTAAGTGGTGAAGCTGCATTTCCCTCCAGCGCGTCCGGTTGGCTTAATCCCGATTTTCGCGGCAACATTTCCGCGTCAATCGATCAGTTGGGCGATTTCGCGGCTCGGCAAAATCACCGTTGATGGCGCCATGGATACTCGCGATCGCAAATTTGGCGGACATCTCATGGTCGAGGGGGCATCGCTCACATTTTATAAGACTGCCATCGACAATCTGAGCGCCAAACTGAATTTGAAAGCGACAGACATGGAGATCGAACAATTGGCGATGACGCACAAGAACGATTCGCTCAGCGGCCAGGGCAGAATCGATCTGTCGCACGACCACAACTATTCAGGGACGCTCGAAGCAAGATTAAATAACCTCGCCGATTACTTGTCGATTTCGCGCGGAGCAGCTGAAAAACGAAATGCAATCCCGGCTGACGTTCAGGCAACCATCGATTCCAGCAATTGGGACATACGCGGCGTGATCCATACGCCTAGTTCGAGCCCGATGAGTTTTACAGCTAATTTTCGCCTGCCAATCGGAACGGATTGGAACGCGTTTCAATTATCTCCGCTGAACATCACTCTGAACTTTCCATCGATCTTTCTCACAAAAGCGCCTCAGCTCTTTCATCCACAACTTTTCAGCGACGGCATCTTGAGCGGAAATATTTCTCTTTCCGAAACATTGCAACATCCGCACATCGATGGAGACATCCAACTGGTGAACGGAAAGATATCCGGCGACGCAGGAGGCTTCATCAATCTCACTGAAGCAAACGGACGAATTGTCTTTGGAGGAAATCGCGCGTCGATAGAGTTTCTCAATGTTGCGACGAAGGATACGGATCTTTCGCTTCGTGGAGAGATCGATTTTCAGGATACGAAAAAGGTGGCGGTCAGGATCGATGGAGCGATGCCGATCTTTGATCTAACGCCGCACCAAGTCGAGTGCACGAATAAAATCGAAGTTAAAAATTGCAGTTCCGCGGAGCCCTCTTTCAATCCAACTGGACGGTTAGTTTTAACGAGCGAACGATCGCAGGGTCCTGGAACGCTCCAGACGCGGATGGTTTTACTCGCGAATTTCCCCTCTGTTTCTCAGGTAATAATCTCTTGCACAGCGAAATATTATTGCTGGGATCGCTTCCGCGGCCTGAAGTGCATCCCGCAGCAACGCCTCCGAAATAAATGAAAAAAAGCACGTCGGTAGGATTTTCGTCGCAGTTTTCATTGGATCTTACCTTTTCTTCAGGCTGCCGAATCCGCCTCAGCCGAATGAGAACGCCCTGGCACGGCCAGAGGAACTACTCTGAGTTTCCAGTGTGTTGTCAGCTTTGTAGCAGTTAAGATTTCTTCGTTACCAGCCAGCGCGAAAGCTTTTCCTCGACATCGCTTGTGAGATTGACGCGAAACTCCGCGCCTGCGTCCAGACGCAGAGGGTTGCCGTTTGCCCGATCGAACAGCAGTCGAACGGGTCGCTGGCCCGGCGAGCTGGAAAGGATTCTACGCACCTCTCGCAGTTCATCCCTGGTTGCAGCGGTAGAGAATTGCAACAGCACCGTGGATTCCTGGTCTGTTACCCCTTGAGTCGCGCCATTGGCCTTCCGAGGAGAAATCGCCTTAATCTCCTGTGCCACGGCACGCGGAATCTCGTCCCGCTTATCCAGCGTTCCTTTAATTTCGACAACGCGTCCGCTCTCCAAGGCATTTGAAACTTTCAGGTAAACCTCGTTCCACACAACCACTTCGAGCATATCGGCCCGATCTTCGATCCAAACGACCGCGAACGGCTTGCCCTCTTTTTTCGTAAACTTTTTCTCTACCTCCACGATGGCGCCGGCAATCCTGAACGGCGCGCGATCGTCCAAACCGGACAGTGAAGCGATCGATCGATAATTTTTCGCCGCGAAAACGTCTGCATACGCGTCGAGTGGATGCCCGCTCACATAAAAACCGAGTAGCTCCTTCTCATAGGAAAGTTTTTGATGCTCGCTCCAGGAAGCGGTAGGCCTTTTTCTTGATCCGGTGGGAGCGGTTCCTTCGTCGAAGAGGGAAACTTGCCCGGCGATCCGATCGCGTTGCGCCGAAGCGGACGCGCTCACCGCGTCATCAATACAGTTAAAAAGTTCCGAACGGTCCCGGCCCAGGAAATCGAATGCGCCGAACTTAATCAGGCTTTCAAGCATCTTGCGATTGGCAACACGCGAATCCAATCGCGTGCAGAAATCATCCAATGACGTGAAGTCACCTCGTTGTTCGCGTTCGCGAATTGCCGTTTCCATGGCCATTTCGCCGACGTGCTTGATCGCTGCAAGACCATAACGGATGGCGCCGCAGCCGGTTCCGTTGCAGCCCAAGTTGCTGATCGCGGCTGGTGGGTCTTGTGCTGGGGCGCCGACCCTAGCGATGTCGGGTATAGTCTCGGGAGTAAACTTCAACCCGCTCTTATTGATATCCGGTGGCAGGATGGAAATGCCCATCCTTCTGCATTCCCCGACGAATATTGATATTTTTTCCGTGTTATTGATTTCGTTGCTCAGCAAACCCGCCATGAATTCCACCGCGTAATGCGCCTTGAGATACGCGGTTTGATAACTGATCACGCCGTACGCTGCGCTGTGGCTCTTGTTAAATCCGTACCCGGCGAATTTTTCCAGGAGATCGAAAATCGCATTCGCTTTTTTCTCGGTAATCTTGTTTGTGCGCGCGCAGCCTTCGATGAAATTTTTCCTCTCTTTCGCCATCTTCTCCTTGTCTTTCTTGCCCATGGCGCGCCGGAGAAGATCGGCTTGGGCGAGTGAGTAGCCGGCGAGCTTGCTTGCCGCCGCCATGACCTGTTCCTGATAAATCATCACCCCGTACGTATCGGCGCAGATATCTTCGAGAAGCGGATGCAGATATTTGATGGGCGTGATGCCTTTTTTCGCCTTCACGAACTCGGGGATGAGTTCCATCGGCCCTGGCCGGTACAGCGCGATCAGTGCGATGATGTCATCGAGCTTCTTTACGTCGAACTGCTTGGACAAACTCGTCATCCCTCCAGACTCCATCTGGAAAAGACCAATCGTTTCGCCGCGGTTATACAGGGCGAACGCAGCGGCATCATCGAGCGGAATGTCCTTCAGCGAAAAGTTTGGATCGCGCTGGTGAATCAGAGCGAGTGTATCCTCAATGACCGTCAGCGTTTTCAATCCGAGGAAATCCATTTTCAGCAGACCCAGGTCATTGAGCGGTCCCATGGCGTACTGGCTGATCACATCATTGCCCTTCACATCGCGGCAAAGCGGGATGTAATCAGATAAATCGCGATCGGCGATCACCACTCCCGCGGCGTGCACGCCGGCATTCCGCGACAAACCTTCGAGAATTTTTGCATAATCAAAGAGCTGGCGCGTTGCCGGCTCGGTGGCCACCGCTCGTTTCAACTCCGGATTTTTTTCCACCGCAGTATCCAGCGTGATGTTCAGCTCATTTGGGATCATCTTCGCAATGCGATCGGCATCGCGATAGCTCAACCCCATCACCCGCCCCACGTCGCGCACTACGCTTTTCGCCTTCAGCTTGCCAAACGTGATAATTTGGGCGACACGGCGTTCACCATATTTCTGCCGGACGTACTCCAACACTTCTCCGCGACGCGCTTCACAAAAATCAATGTCGATATCCGGCGGTGAAACGCGGTCCGGATTCAAAAATCGCTCGAAAAGCAATCCGTACTGGAGCGGATCGATATCGGTGATCCCCAGAACATAGGTAACCATTGAACCGGCGGCGGATCCGCGTCCGGGTCCCACGGGAATGCCTTTCTCTTTGGCGAAATGAATGAAATCCCACACGATCAGCAGATAGCTGACGAATCCGGTTTTTTCGAAAACGCCTAATTCGTAATCGACCTGTCGCATCAATTCCGGATCGTTCGCCGCGCGTTCGCCGTAGCGTCGCTGCAAACCGTCGTAGCAAAGCTCGCGCAAATATTCTTCGCGCGTTTTCCCGGGCGGCGCGGGGTATTCTGGATATTTGGAGCGCCCAAACTCGAGATCGAGATGACAGCGTTCCCCTATTGCGAATGTGTTCGCAATCGCTTCCGGAAAATCGCGGAACAGCTCGCACATCTCGGCCGGTGACTTGAAATACAGCTCTGGGACGTAACGCATCCGGTTTTCGTCCTGCACCATTTTGCCGGTGCCGATGCAAAGCATGACGTCGTGGGCCTGATGATCGCTCCGGCGCAAAAAATGAACATCGTTTGCTGCGACCAATCCCACGCCAATGTCGGCTGCGATTTGGGGCAGCGCGGCCATGCATTTGCGCTGTTCCTCCATCCCATGGTCGTGCAATTCGATGAAAAAATTCTGCGGGCCGAGAATGTCCCGATATTCGGCCGCGGTCTGTTTCGCCTTCTCCACGTTGTTTGCCTGAATTGCGCAGTTGATTTCGCCCGCGAGACAGCCACTCAGCCCAATCAAGCCCGCCGAGTGCGCAGCGAGGAGTTCCTTGTCGATCCTGGGTGCGTAATGGAAACCTTCAAGGTGCGCTGCCGTCACCAATTTGACGAGATTTCGGTAGCCGGTCTCGTTCTCTGCCAGGAGAGTGAAATGATAGGCTGAATCGCGCCGCGATCCGGGGCGGTCCTTATTGGATCCAGGGGCAATATAGGTTTCGCAACCGATAATCGGTTTCACTCCGGCCCGCTGCGCTTCCTGATAAAATTCAATCGCTCCAAACAAATTGCCGTGATCGGTGATCGCGACTGCCGGCATTTTAAATTCGACTGCTTTTTTCATCAGCTCTTTCATCCGGATCGCGCCATC